>CAMPKR010000001.1 GCA_946887345.1 uncultured Bacteroidota bacterium
TATGAACACCTGGTGGCGGCAGAACAGGGATGAGGGAAGAAACTCTGTGATACTGGCTTATGCGCTTGGAAAGGCACAAAGGGTTTTGCAACAACTGGACACTTCTATTGGTAAAATATATACGCATGGGGCTGTAGACAATATTAATAAGGTCTATGAGCGAAGTATTGGTCCGCTCCAGACCTCCCAGCGCATAGAGCCAGCTACCGACAGAAAGGAAATAAAGGGAGCTATGATAATAGCACCACCCTCTGTTCTTGGCACAACATGGCTCAGGAAGCTCGATCCGTATAAGTTGGGTATGTGCAGCGGCTGGATGCAGCTTCGTGGTGCGCGGAGGCGGAGAGGAGCGGACAGGGGCTTTGTAATGTCAGACCATGCGGACTGGCAGCAACTGAATAGGGCAGTGAAAGAGACGGGCGCACAGGATGTGTACGTAACCCATGGATACAAGTCGGTCTTTGCCAAATGGCTGGAGGAGGCACACGGATTGAATGCGAGAGAAGTAGAGACACTCTATGCAGGGGAGCAGGCAGACGAGGCAGCAGATACACTTGCTAAAGGAGGAGATGCAGATGAGGGCATTTAGTGAAGTGTTTAAGCAGATAGACCAGACCACATCTACCAACGAGAAAATAGATGCACTGGTGGACTACTTCAAGTCGGCGAATGCGAGAGATGCGATGTGGTGCGTGGCACTACTGACCGGTAAGAGGCTTAAGCGTACGGTGAAGTCGGGAGAGCTGCGGGACTGGTGCATAGAGTTAAGTGGCATCCCGCGCTGGCTGGTAGAGGAGAGTTACCTGGTAGTAGGTGACCTCGCAGAGACAATTACCTTGCTATTGCCCGAACATGAAGAAGCAAAGGATTACTTATTACATGGGGTAATAGACGCATTGATAGCATTGGCAGATAAAGATGAAAGCCAAAGGAAGGAATATATAACGGGCATGTGGCAAAGCCTGCCGAAAGACCAGTTGTTTGTTTTCAACAAATTGATCACAGGAGCGTTCCGGGTAGGAGTGTCGGATAAGATAGTGATCAAGGCATTGTCCAAGTCTTATGAACTGGATGAGAATATAGTAGCACACAGACTTAGTGGAAATTGGGATCCTGCGACCACGTCTTTGCTTGACCTGCTTTCTGCAGTGGGCGTTGCTGAAGATATATCCAAGCCATACCCGTTCTACCTGGCCTATGCGCTGGAAACGTCACCGGAGGAATTGGGTGATGTTGATGATTGGCAGATAGAACGCAAGTATGATGGTATCAGGGGACAGATTATTATAAGGAACGGAGAGCTATTTGCCTGGAGCAGGGGAGAAGACCTGCTGACAGCGAAGTTCGTAGAGTTTAGTGTGCTGCCGGGGCTGCTGCCTGATGGAACGGTTATAGACGGTGAAATCATACCTGTAAAAGATGAACAGCTGCAACCTTTTCATGTAATGCAGACGAGGATAGGCCGTAAGAAGCTATCGAAGAAACACCTGGAGGAAGCCCCCCTGGTAATGATATGCTATGATCTTTTGGAGTATAAAGGTGAAGATATAAGGGACAGGGCGATGACCGAACGGCGGGCGCTACTGGAATTGCTGGTAGCAGAAGCTAAGGCCGGGTTTGAATTACTGCCGCTGATGATGTCGCCTATGCTGCATTGCGCGGATTGGAAAGAGGTTGCCCGGGCGAGGGAAGAGGCCAGGGAGCACGGTTGCGAAGGCCTGATGCTGAAAAAGAAAGACAGCGTTTACAAAACAGGCAGGAAAAGAGGCGACTGGTGGAAATGGAAGGTAGATCCGCTCGCGGTAGACGGGGTATTAATTTATGCACAAAGAGGGCACGGCAGGCGTGCAAATCTGTATACAGACTTTACCTTTGCGGTCTGGAATGGTGAAGAACTGGTGCCATTTGCCAAGGCTTATTCCGGGCTGACCGATAAAGAACTGGTAGAAGTGGATGGCTGGATAAAGAAAAATACGCTTGATAAGTTCGGACCGGTGCGGAGTGTAAGACCTGAGCTGGTTTTTGAGATAGGCTTTGAGGGTATCAATCCATCACCGAGACATAAGTCGGGAGTGGCTTTGCGTTTCCCAAGGATATTGCGGTGGCGGAAGGACAAGGCTGCCAGTGAAGCAAATACTAAAGATGACCTGCTGAACATACTAAATGCACAAGGCTGAAAAGAGATTACTACATAGCTGAAGAATGGTTTAAAAGAAATAACTGGGAGCCGCATGGCTTCCAGCAGAAATGCTGGGAGGCGATCATGAATGGTTACTCGGGACTGCTGAATGCGCCAACGGGTTTTGGTAAGACCTATGCACTGTGGTTTGGCGTGCTGGAAAGTTATTTCGCGCAAAAGAAGAGGGAGAAAGGCCTACACTGTTTATGGATAACACCGCTCAGGGCGCTTTCAAAAGAAATATACTCGGCTACAACAAGGGTAAGTGATGAACTGGGGCTTGATTATAATATTGCACTGCGCACAGGGGACACTCCGACCAGTGAACGGGCCAGGCAGCGGAAAAACGTTCCGCATGCAATGATCACCACACCTGAGAGTATGCACCTGATGATAGCACAGAAGGGCCATGCAGATTTTTTTAAAAACCTTGATTTTGTTATTGTGGACGAGTGGCATGAGCTGCTTGGTACCAAGAGGGCTGTGCTGACTGAGCTTGCTATCTCGAGATTGCGGACCTTAAATCCTAAACTGAAGGTGTGGGGTATATCGGCAACTATAGGCAACCTTGACGAGGCGAAGGAAGTGCTGCTGGGAACAGGTGAGGTGAAAAGCAAGCTTATACGTGCGAAGCTGGAAAAGAAAATAGAAGTGAAAACCCTGCTTCCGGAGACGATAGAAAAGTATCCTTGGGCCGGCCACCTGGGTATTCAATTACTCGGTAAGGTGCTGGAAGTAATACACCAAAGCACTTCTACACTCATATTTACCAATACCCGTTCACAATGCGAGATATGGTATCAACGGATACTAGCGGCTGAACCCGACATGGCGGGTATTATGGCCTTGCATCATGGTTCGCTGAGTGAGGAACTGAGATTGTGGGTGGAAGAGGCTTTGCATGAAGGACGATTGAAAGTAGTAGTCTGCACCAGCAGCCTTGACCTTGGTGTGGACTTCCGCCCGGTTGATACAGTAGTACAGGTAGGCTCGGCGAAGGGTATAGCGCGCTTTATGCAACGTGCCGGACGTAGTGGCCACCAGCCGGGGGCAACCAGCAGGATATTTTTTGTGCCGACTCACTCCCTGGAGATAGTAGAGGGAGCAGCGCTGAGACATGCTGTTGAGAATCAAAGCCTCGAGCAGCGTATTCCATATGTACGGTCCTTTGACGTACTGGTGCAATACCTGGTGACGCTGGCAGTGTCTGATGGTTTCAGAGCTGAGGAGATATTTGAAGAGGTGACGAAGACCTACAGTTTCACCAGTATCAGCAGGGAAGAGTTTGACTGGTGCCTGTCATTCATTACTGTAGGTGGCGGAACGCTGGATGCCTATGAAGAATACCATAAGGTTGTGATTGAAGAGGGAGTTTATAAAGTCACCAGCAGGGCGATAGCAATGAGGCATCGCCTGAGTATAGGTGCGATAGTGAGCGAGGTGATGATGACGGTGAAATATATGGGCGGTTCAAGGCTGGGAAGTATAGAGGAGTGGTTCATTTCGCGGCTAAAGCCGGGAGATGCGTTCTGGTTCACGGGTAAGAACCTGGAGCTGGTACGGGTGAAGGGGATGGTTGCCCAGGTGAAGAATAGTCATAAAGGCAAAGGGATATTTCCATCGTGGCAGGGAGGAAAAATGCCTTTGTCTTCGCAGCTTTCTAAGTCGATAAGGGCGAAGCTGGATGATTACTACATTGGTAAAAGGAAGGATCCTGAGATACAAAAGCTGTTGTCGCTTTTTGATGAGCAGCAGAAGTACTCGCATGTACCGCACAGCAACGAGTTGCTGTTAGAAAAGGTACAGACAAAGGATCGATCCCATGTTTTTATTTATCCATTTGAGGGGAGAAATGTGCATGAAGGAATAGCTGCGATATTCGGCTACCGCATAGCACAGATAAAACCGATGAGCTTCGACATCTCCCTGAACGATTATGGCTTTGAACTGCTCAGCGATCAGGAGATACCGATAGAGGAAGCGATAGAGCGGGGTATGTTATCAACGGATAATTTATCTGATGATATTTATCGCAGCGCCAATATTACGGAGATGGCGAGGAGGAGATTCAGGAATATAGCCAGTATAGCGGGACTTATCTTCCAGGGATATCCGGGAAAGGAGGCTAAAACCAGGCATGTGCAGGCGTCTTCGGAATTATTTTTTTCTGTTTTTACCGATCATGATCCGGATAACTTATTATTGCGTGAAGCTCTCGACGAAGTGATGATATTCCAGATGGAGCAGCTGCGAATGATGGATGCACTAAAGCGGATGAATGAGCAAAAGCTGGTGATAAAAGACCTGGAACGCCTGAGTCCGTTTAGTTTTCCCATCTACGCCGAAAGCCTGCAGAGAGAAAAGCTCAGCAATGAGCAGTTTGAGGATAAGGTAAAGAAGATCATACGCGGCTTCAAATAAGTGATGCAACTACAATTACTCGGTTCGGAATTTACATTGCTGCCTGAAAAGGCGCTCTACAAGGAGGATGAAAAACTGCTGATAATAGCAGATGTTCACCTTGGTAAGGCCGGTCATTTCAGGAAAGAGGGATTTAATGTGCCGCAGAAGGCTCAGATGAGTGACTATGAAAACCTGCGTAATCTTTTCGGCAGGTTGCAGCCGGCAAAGGTGTACTTCCTTGGGGACTTATTTCATAGTAAGATTAACGGCGACTGGAAGTATTTTTCTGAATTGATAAAGGAGTTTGATAGTATTTCTTTCACGCTAATAAAAGGTAACCACGATATTATAGAGGAGCGTCTCTTCAGTGAGCTGAATATTGAAATAATTAAAGAAGTATTGGCCGAAGGAGGATTTGTGTACTCACATATGCCTGTGACAACAGGTGCAGAACAGATAAATATTGTGGGTCATATACACCCCGGTATTATGTTATCCGGAAAGGGCAGGCAGAGTGTAAAGTTGCCGTGTTATCACCTATGTGGCAATACGCTGCTTCTACCAGCTTTTGGTAAACTAACCGGGCTATACCTGATAGACTGCAAAACAGATGACCGGGTATTCGGCGTTTTACCGAAAGAAGTAATAGAACTATAAAAGCGAACGCCCCGGCATATAGACCGGGGCGCTCTGTATGTTGGTTGCGTAAGTTACTTGAGCAGGGAGATATCGCCTTTCTTGAAGAGCTTTTCGCCATCAGGACATGAAGTTTCGAGGTAGTACACATATACGTCTGGCGGAAGAGGGTTGCCGTTGAAGGTGCCGTCCCAGCCAAACTTAGGGTCGCTGGAAGGGAAGTTGCTAACCTCATGGAGCACCTGTCCCCACCTGTTATAAACCCTGAAGAGTTTTATTCTGTCCATACCCGGCGTTTGCGGGAAGAACATATCATTTACGCCATCATTGTTAGGCGTAAATGAGTTTGCAAGGAAGATGTTACTGCCATCGCACGATACCGTGAGGGTGATGTCGTCCACAGCCTTACAAACATTGTTAAACACAGTGGCAGTGAATGTAATTGTGTTGTCAATAGTAGCAGTTGGATCAAAACAATCCTCGCAACTGAGCGCAGATGATGGTTCCCAGGTAATATTTTCCGCATTAGTAGTAGCTGCGTGCAGTCTTACCAGTGCTCCGGGAAGTACCTTCATATCAGGGCCCAGGTCAATAGTAGGTTGTTCATGTACTACCACTGTCTGAGTGAGTGTATCTGTGAAGCAGATGTTCTTTGTAACAACTACGGTGTATGTTACAGTACTGTCAGGCTTTACAATCGGGGCATTGGAAGAACTTTCGTATCCCACTACAGACGGTGTCCAAACGTAGTCAGTTCCTCCGGATACGCTCAGCTGAGCGGTATTTCCTTTACAGATATGAACATCTTCTCCTACACTTGCGGGTTGGTTGGTTATTACCGTTATTGTCACCTGGTCTGCATCTCTACAGCCATTTTCATCGATGCCTGTTACTTCAAATGTTGTAGTGTTGTCCGGATAAGCTGAGGTTACAGGACAGTTTGAGCAGGCCACCAGGTTGGCCGGAGTCCAGGTATAGGTGCTGGCGCCAGTAGCCTTAAGTGTAGTGCTGTCGATACCGTAACAGATTGTTCTATCCGGGCCGGCGTCAACATTAGGGAGCGGGAATCCATCTATATTGATAGAAGCCGTTTTGATACAACCATTCGCATCGGTAACAGTAATGGTGTATGAGCCGGGAGCCAGGTTATGTACATCAAGTCCTGTTTGTACAGGTGTAGTGCTCCAGGCAACATTGTACGGAGCAGTTCCACCGCTTACTGCGGCTGTTCCTGCCCCGGTAGCTTCATTTATACAAGTATTATTCAGAGCATTGGCAGCAAGTACGAGTTCTGCCGGCTGAGTGATCTGTACAGTTTCAGAAACTGTACAACCTTTTGCATCAGTTACTACCACCGTGTAGGTGCCTTCATTCATATTGGTTGGCGCTGCAGAAGTGCCTCCGTTGTTCCACAGATAAGTATAAGGCTGTGTACCGCCGCTGACAGAGATCGTTGCAGCGCCGGTTTGTTCACCATGGCAGGCAATGTTTTGCGCAGTGGCTGAAGTCGCCAGGGCAGCTGGTTCGGTGATAGTAGCCGATGAAGAGTCGGCACATCCGTTGGCATCAGTTACCATGAAAGTATAAGTGCCGGGATTGAGGCTATTGATGGTCATGCCCGTCTGTGCAATGTTCCAGCTATAACTGAACGGTTGTGTACCACCTGTAATGGCCGCAGTGATGCTGCCATTATTGAGGCCGTTACAAGTAACATCTGTAGGGGCAGCAGAAGCATATACGGCAGGTGATTGTGCTATAGTTACCGTTGCGTTATCTGTGCAACCCTTGTGGTCTGTAACTACTACAGTGTAAGTACCACCGAGGAGACTTGTAGCAGTGGCAGTAGTCTGAACCGGGTTGGTATTCCATGAATAAGTATATGGGCTGGTACCTCCGGCAGCAATAGCAGTTGCAGAACCGTTGGAGAGTCCGCAAATGGCGTCGGTTGGAGGGTCAATTGTTACATCAAGTGGTGTTGGCTCCGTTATCGTTATAGATACGCTGTCGGTGCAGCCGTGAGCATCAGTAATAATGGCGCCATAACTGCCGGCGGCCAGGTTAGTAGCCTGTGATGTTGTTTGTACAGGGTTTGTATTCCAATGGAACGAATAAGGACCGGTTCCGCCTGCCACGCCTATGCTGGCAGTACCATTGCCCAGGCCATTGCAGGAAACATTGGAGAAGTTGGCTATTACAGCGTTAAGTATGTTTGGCTGTGTAATGTTTACAGAAGCATTGCCGGTGCAACCTGAATTGTCCGTAACTGTAATCATGTAGGTGCCAACTCCAAGGTTAGAAATAGAAGTGCCTGTTTGCGCATTGCTCCAGGTATAAGTATAAGGAGGTGTACCGGTGTTTACTGAAACACTTGCAGAACCATTGGAGAGGCCATTGCACGTAATATTAGTTGAAGACATTACCAGGGTAAGGGCCGGAGACAGGCTGATTGTTACCACGGCTGTGTCTGTACAGCCGTTGGCGTCGGTAACAGTTGCTACGTATGTGCCATTTGGCAGTCCGGTTGCTGTAGCCGTAGTCTGAACAGGATTGCTGTTCCAGCTATAGGTATATGGAGCAGTTCCACCAATAGCTGTTACTGTTGCTATTCCAGATGAGTTGCTACAGATAGGGCTATTGGAGTAACTGATGTATGCATTGAGTGCAGTCGGCTGAGTAATATTGGTAGTCGCATTTGTAGTGCAACCATTGGCGTCTGTAACGGTAACAGTCACGCTCCCGGCAGTTAAATTAGTCGCTGTCTGACTTGTTTGCACCGGGTTGGTACTCCAGGTATAGCTGTATGGTTGGGTGCCGCCGTTCGCATTTGCTGTTGCTGTTCCATTGTTTTGTCCGTTACAGGTAATAGGATTGTTGGAAATATTTGAGGTTAATGCTAAAGGAGATGTAATTGAGGCACTTACTGTTTGAGTACAACCACTGTTGTCTGTTACTATTACCGTATATGTTCCCGGGGAGAGGTTAGTGGCGGTCTGACTGGTTTGTACGGGTTGAGTATTCCAGGTATAAGTGTAAGGGAGGGTGCCTCCTGTCACGGCCGCGGTTATGGAACCATTGCTTGTGCCGGCGCAGGTTGTATTCGTTGAGGTGAGTGTAACTGCCAATGATGACGATTGGGAAATGGTGGCTATTGCAGTGTCTGAGCATCCGTGAGCATCAGTGACCGTGACTGTGTAAGTGCCCGCTGTCAGGTTAGTGGCGGTAGTTGTTGTCTGCACCGGCATGGTGCTCCAGCTGTAAGTGTAACCCGGACTACCGCCCATTACTGAAACGGATGCACTTCCCGTACCACCACAAAGCGCGTTGGTAGTAGTCGAAATAGCTGCGTTCAGCAGGCTGGGTTGGTTTATGGCGGTACTTGCAGTGGCGGTACAGCCATTAGCATCGGTTACTGTGGCAGTATAAGTGCCTGCGCCAAGATTAGTTGCCGTTTGTGTTGTCTGAACCGGATTTGAATTCCAGCTGTATGTATATGGGGGGGTACCACCGGTAGCAGTAACTGTGGCGCTGCCATTTGTCTGTCCATAGCAGTTAACGTTTGTGTTGCCAGCTGTGGCGACAAGTGCAGGTGGTGCGGTGATAGTAGCTGTATCGTACCTGGTGCAACCCAGGTTGTCGGTGACAGTGACGATATAAGTACCGGGACCCAGGTTGGTGGCGGTTTGCGTTGTCTGAACGGGGTTAGAGTTCCAGGTGTAAGTAAAAGGGCCTGTTCCGCCAACGGGGCTGGCTATTATTGTTCCATTAGAAGAATTGGAACAACTGGCATTCTGCGTCGTAGTATTTACTCCCGTAAAGGTACCAACGTTTACCTGGATCGTATCCAGCTTGGTGCAACCATTGCTATCTGTTACCGTCACATAATAAGTTGTATTAGATGTTATCGTCGCAACCGGATTGGCGCAGGTTGTGCAGCTAAGGCCAGTTGACGGCGTCCAGCTATAAGTAAAGGGTGCCATATTACCACTAACTCCCGAAGTGAGCGTAATACTGCTGCCGTAGCAAATCGTTGTATCAGGTGTGCCATTTACTTGAAGATTTGATATGTTAAGAACTGTTGTAAGCGTATCGGGGCAACCAAAACCGCTGTATGGTGTAAGTATTACATGGTAGGTTGAGGTGACTGAAGGAGTATTGATAGTAACTACTTGCCCGGATCCTACTACTGTGCTATAGCTGGAATCCATCCATGTGTATGTTTGGAAGCCCGGAGGTGCGGTAAAAGTTGTAGTGGGGTCGCCGCATGAAAATCCGGAGATTTGGAATAGTCCGCAACTCACGTCTACATAACCGTAGCCGAAGTGTGCTCCGAGAGCGCAGTCACCTGTTGCAAATTCAACGATTATTGTATGTCCGCCCCAACCGGAAAGATTAAGCGTCGAGGTCGTCCAGGATTTATACAGGACATCATTGGCGACGGTTGACACCTGGAACCCCGGAAGATTAGAAGTTGAGATGTAAGTAAACTGAGCACAGGGTAAGATCGTGTTAGTTGCTGAATCAAATGCTTTTACTTCAAACCGGGGTTGTTCCACCGGCAAGTGGTTAGGATCTTCAAACACTACTGCATATCTGTATATCAGGCTATAGTTGTTTACACCGGTGGGAACATGTACGCGATAGCGGGCTTTTTCTGCCTGTGAACCGGTGTTGCTGTTTCCAAGTTTCATTGAGTGGGTTCCACCTCCGGGATCTACTATGGGAAATCCACCGTAGTAATCTGTTCCGCTGCCGGATGTGATCATATGCCGGTTATTTACCTGGCCAGACAGCGTATTGGCAACGATAGGGCAGCAGTAGCCGGTATATAAAAGCCAGTTGGTAAAACTTCCTGATTCAAAACCAACATTCGTTGGGCAAAAATTCTGCGCCCGTGCGGGAAAAGCAAATACTAGGGCAGTAAATAGTAGCAATGTAAAATTACGTACATGCATAAATTCTCCTTCTCTATATGTGAAACTCTCTTATAACATGTAATATTACAGTGGCATTATCCACATAGTAAATCGCTTAACCAAAGGTTTTGTTAGCGTTAACCAAATATTTTGTTAAGCAACCTGAAACAGGCCACCAGAGCGGATTTTCGAATATATGGAGAAGGAGTTTGTTAAGTGCTCGTTAATTGCCTGTTAATTGCTCGTTAACGAAGTGAAGCTTGGAAGCGGATATCCCAGTTCTTCCATGATTTGTTCGAGCATGGGCTCTTCTTCAGGACGATATTTACGATTGATATTTGCACCATTCACGCGAGCCCAGGCCTGCCATTTTATGGCAGTTACAGGATTCTTGAATTCGGAAAGAATGTGATAGACATTTACCCCCGTCTGTCGTGCAATTAGTTTCATCAGCAATGCGCCCTGGGTGGTATTCAGAGCTTTTACTTTATTCTCAAATTGGGCGCGCATAGCATCTTCCCGGGCATTAATGAATCTTCTTTTGTCAGCCCTGCTTAGTCCGGATTCATCCAGTTTGGCGTTTATTTCAAGAAATACTTTTGATGCGGCATTTACGTAGGGCATTACCGACTTCACGTAATACTTCAGCTGGTTGTAACGGTACCGGGCCGTATCGTTCTTCCAGCTCTCATTTATTTCTACTTCCGGGAGCCTTGCTGTGTATATCGTGTCTACCTGTGCTTTAGAAATTAAAGGCAGAAAGGCCGACACAAGCAGCAAGACCGAGAATAAACACTTCATAGCTCCTGTATAACAACATCCGTACCAATGTTTATAAAGTTGCGAAAGGCTGAACCTGAGAACTGTGCAATTCCTTATTTTTACGATATGGGACGGTTACTGTTGATAGTGGTGTTAGGATGCTTTTGCATTAGTAGCGGCAGAGCACAGGAGATATACGAGTTGTCAGAATCTAAGGTAGAGTTTCATTCGGAAGCTCCGCAGGAGCTGATCAGTGCCGTTTCTACTAATATGAAGGGGGCAATAGATGTTAGTAAGAAGAGCTTTGCCTTTAAAATAGGTATCGCTTCCTTTATGGGGTTTAACAGCCCGCTGCAAAGGGAGCACTTTAACGAAAGCTATATGGAGAGCAATATTTTCCCCGAGGCTGCCTTTTCGGGGAAGATTATAGAAGATGTAGATTTTTCAATTGACGGTGTATATAGTGTAAGGGCAAAAGGGAAGCTGAAGATACACGGGATAGAAAAGGAACGTATTATTAAAGCCCTTGTAACGGTAAAGGGGAAGGCCATCTATATTACCTCCAATTTCATGGTAGCCCTTTCAGAACATAATATAAGAATACCCCGTGTGGTGAGTGAAAAGCTGGCCCCTGATATAAGTGTATCCGTTAAAGCAAGCTTAATCCCCGCCAGATAGCATGAGGATACTCGCACTCATATTCGTCTTATGTTCCTTTGCTGCCTCCGCACAACGGCCTTTTAGCCGTGATTTCTGGCTGAATGAAACACAGGCCGCTGTGAATGTGAATGCAATGGCTGAGGCACCGTCCGGGTACATCTGGGTTGGTACCAATGAAGGTTTATACCGCTTCAACGGGAGAGATTTTACTTTTATAGGAGATAGTATAGGGCGACCAGTGACAGCTGTTGCCTGTCACGGCAATGATATATACATAGGCTATGAGGATGGCACCCTTGCGCGAGTGATTAAAGACAAGATCCATCCGTTGAAGTCCATCAATAAAGGCCCCCGGACGATGATACGTGATATAGAAGTGGAGGCGAGTGGTATTGCCTGGCTCTGTACTGAAGAGGGTGTTTTTCTTTATAACAATGGTTTTTATTCCAATTTTAACGCGACGGGTGGACTGGCGGATGATTTTACTTATGAATTGGTAAAGCATGGCCAGTCCATATTCGTAGGAACTGACAATGGTATAAGCGAGTTAAGATATAATGGTCGCAATATAGTTGTGAAGCGATTCGGAACGCAGGAAGGACTGACGGATAATATCATCAATACAGTTAAAAAAGTGAGTGCATCTGCAGGTCCGGTTTTGTGGCTAGGTACACATGAGGGCGGCGCGATGGCAGTCAGCATAGGGCAGGGTGTCCAAAAGAGGACAGTGTACCCGGGCCCGTGGCAGTGGGGGCAGGTGACTGATATAGCTCCTGTAAGCGATAGAGAAGCCTGGGCCATTACAGAATCGGGTTACCTGCTTCATTTAATGGCGAAGGACACATCAACTCTTACAGTTGATATGGAGGTTAGGCCATATTTTTTCGCCGGGAAAAAATTCAGAAAATTATTTCGCATACGCTCGGGCAACGTATGGTGCGCCACCAACGAAGGCCTTACAGTGGTGACTACAGCCCATGCCGCTTATACAATAGTAGACGCACCGTATTTTTTCAGTACGCTTACAGCGATCACTTGCGAGGGTAGCAGAAACCTTTGGCTGGGGCAGGAGCGGGAACTGCTGTCGATGCCACTGGGTGCTGACTCAGCCACGCCTGTGCACCAGGCGACGTTGCCTGCTAATATTACCTGCATGTATACGCATGGAGGCAGTGCGGGCATCTGGATAGGAACGTTTGGTAAAGGGCTTTGGTACTTTTCACACCAGGGTAGACTGGAGGAAATGAACACTGCAGAAGGATTGAAAAAAGGCAATATACTCAGCATCACCACATTTAACAGCCGACTTTGGGTCGCCAGTCTGAATGGCGTGGACGAACTGGACGTGAGTAATAGCCAGCTGGTGCTGAAGAAACACCACAATAAGGCGAGTGGCATCGGCAGCGACTACGTATACCAAATGTATAACGACCGGAAGGGTAGGTTATGGTTTGCCACAGATGGTGCAGGGGTTGCTATGTACGACGGCAAGAAGTTCCGTCGATGGGATAGCAGTTCAGGTCTTACAGCAAAGGTTGTTTATAGTGTCTCAGTAGACGCGCAGGGTAATGTGTGGGCCGGTACACCCGACCAGGGGGTGTTTCGCTATGATGGAAAGAGCTGGAAGCAAATGACGACTGAAAACGGCCTCCAGGACATGAGTGTTTCATCGGTGATCACTAACAAGACGGGACAAGTGCTGGTAGTAACACAAAAAGGAATCGATGAATGGTTCCCCAACAGTAATCTCTTTCGGCGCTTTAATAAGAAAACCAACCTGGATATACAGTCGATCTCCACAACGCTCAACTGTGTTGCCAGAGATGCATCCGGAAACGTCTATATACCGTTCGATAAAGGCTTTGCAGTTTTTACCAATGTACCGGTGATGGTAGATCTGAAGCCCGGTATATCTATCAATGAGGTCAGCGTCTTCTTTAAACCTCTGACTGATGACGATGCCGAGTTCAATTACGACGAGAACCAACTTACATTTCACTTTGAAGGTATTAACTACTCGAACATAGAACGCCTGCACTACAGGTATCAGCTGGAGGGATATCATGATGACTGGATATATACTAATGATGAAGAAGTAACCCTTTCGCAGCTGCCTACCGGCAGGTTTAAATTCAGGATACAGGCGTCGCTGGACAAAGATTTTGAAGAAGCTAATGAAGCCTCATACGGGTTTGAAATAAACTCGCCATTCTGGAAAAGCCCCTGGTTCTTAGCGTTAGCAGCGGCGGCGCTTTTTGGCATACTTTATTTATACATCAAGCTGCGGGAGCGCGACCTGAAAAAAGTGAACCGCCTGCAATCGGAGCGTATGCGTTTTGAATATGAGCATCTCAAAAGCCAGGTAAATCCGCATTTCCTGTTCAATAGCTTAAATACTCTTAGTGCTTTAATAGAAGAGGATAAGGACAGGGCTGTGGATTATACAAGCCAGTTATCTGACCTCTATCGCTCAATGCTCGCGCATAAGGACATGGACCTAATTGATCTTGAAGATGAACTGGAGATCATAGACAACTATATGTATATCCAGCGGTCACGTTTTGGTGATGCGTTGAGGATGGAGGTGAATATTCCGGAGTTGGTAGTGAAAGGCAAAAAGATAATACCCCTGGCCCTGCAAATATTAGTGGAGAATGCAATCAAACACAATGTGGTATCAAGGTTTAAACCACTGGTGATTTACATAGAGGCAAATGATGAAAAGATAACCGTGAAAAATGCACTTAACCCTAAAATAACTAAGGAGAAGGGAGAGGGATTAGGCCTGTCTAATATACAACGCCGCTATTCTCTACTTACAAAAAAACATATACACTACGGAATTTCAAACAATCAATTTGTTGTATCATTACCATTGTTATGAACATACTGATAATAGAGGACGAATTACCCGCTTTTAACAAACTACGAAAACTTGTAGAAGAGATCGCTCCTGCCGCCAATATATTGGAACATCTGGATAGTATAGCCGCAGCAGAGAGTTGGTTCGCGTCCAATGGTATGCCTGATGTGGTACTGATGGATATTCACCTGGCAGACGGCTCAGCTTTTGACCTGGTAAAAAGAGTAAAAATAGAGTCGCCGGTAGTTTTTACAACTGCTTACGACGAGTACGCAATGGAGGCTTTTAAAACTTCGGGTATCGAATACTTGCTGAAGCCGGTTAAGAAAGAAGAACTACTGGCTGCCTTTAATAAGCTGAGCAGTTTCAGGAACTTTTTTAATTCATCTAAAGATCCGCAGCAGTCAGAACCGGCAGGAGGATACAAGAAGCGCTTCGTTATCCGTTTTGGTGAGCACATCAAAACCCTGAGTGTAGAGGATATTGCCTATTGCTTTAGTGAGAACAAAGCTACTTATGCCCGTACATTTGAGGGGCGCACTTTCCCGATGGATCATAACCTGGATGCCCTTGAAACTATGCTCGATCCCCAGGATTTCTTTCGTATCAACCGCCAATATATTATCAATCTGAAAGCGATTGAGGAAATGAAAACCTATAGTAAGGCCAGGGTGATCATCTCGTTGAAGCCGGCTGTGAAAGAACAGCCTGTGGTTAGTTCTGAGCGGGCTGCGCAGTTCAAACTATGGCTTGGCGGAGAGCTTTAATTCAAAATGGGTATCCCATCTTAATAAATTCCCGTTTCATCCGGTTAAACTCAGCCAATGCCCTTTGTAGCAGGTATTTTTGGGCCTGAATTTGTACCTTAATTGGTATCTATGAACAGAAAGGTGCGATATATATTAGTCATAATTCTTATAGTTGTTTCGGTGGCGGGGATAGCCGCTTACAGGGTGCTGTATGCGCCACCCAAAACAGTGGAGGAGATGAAATCGCTTAGCATTTCTGCTACGGATCTCGCAAAACAGTATGCGGCCGATGAAACTAAGGCTAATGAAAAGTATCTGAATAAAGCCATAGAGGTAACGGGAACCATCACGGGCACTGAACAAAACCAGGACGGTGGCTTAATGGTGCTGCTGGCAACAGATGATCCCATGGTAGCGGTACAATGCGCTATGAGGGAGAAAAATGTAAAGGTTGAAAACGGAAGGAACGTAACGATAACAGGAATTTGTTCAGGAAGTGGTCTGTTTGGGGTAACATTGACAGGCTGCATTATCAAATAGGATCAGAAACTTAGAAAGGACAGGAATAATATGTGGAAGAGAGTTTTGTGGTTGCCCGTATGCGCGTTTGTGGTAATGGTGGCTTGTAAGCACAAATCAAATTTGCCCGCGCCGGTGGCCAATAATAATACCGGCAATGGTAATAATAATGGCAATGGGCAAGACACCACCACTAACCCGGTAGATACCAGTATCTGTTTTGAAAGGGATATACTGCCGATATTTCTTTCCAACTGTGCCAAGGGCGGTTGCCATGATGCCGCATCGCATGAGGAGGATTATATACTGGATAGTTACCAGAATATAATAAACAGTGATGGCGGCGATGGTATAGAGCCGGGAGACGCCAACGACAGCGAAATATTTGAAGTTCTTATTGAGGATGATCAGGATAAAAGGATGCCGCAGTATCCGAATGCGCCGCTTACCCCGGCTCAGATAAATCTGATAAGGCGGTGGATAACTGAAGGAGCGCAGAACGGTACTAATTGTGTGAGTCTATGCGATACTAACAACTTCACCTATACGGAGGTAGCGCCTATTCTGCAGCAGAACTGTGTTGGTTGTCACAATTCTACTTTGGCTTCCGGAGGTGTAAACCTTAGTACTCACACAGGCGTGAATGTAGTGGCTCAGAGTGGGGAATTGATCGGAGCATTGAAACACCAGATGGGATTTGTGCCGATGCCCCAGGGCGCCGCGAAACTATCTGATTGTAAGATAAGGCAGGTGGAAAAGTGGGTACAGGCCGGGGCGCAGAACAATTGAGAAACTAAATAAATTTGGCAACAAGTTTGCGTATATTCACTATATGAAGTTGAAAAACAATAAAATAGGATCAGTCACTATCCTGGTAGCACTATTGGCGTTGGCCGGGTGCTATTATGATAAAGCTGATCAATTATACCCCGACCCGAACAATAATCCATCCACAGGCGGTAATACCTGTGATACTACCGCAATGAGCTATGCTTCGGTAATAAAGCCGATCATTAAGCAATACTGCACTGATCCGAACTGCCACTCGGGCAGCGGCACGGTCGGTAGCTACAATTTAACTACTTATGCAGGCCTAAAGCAAAGTATAGATAATATGAGACTGCTGGGTGCCATTAACCATTCGTCGGGATATATAGCCATGCCGCAAGGTCTGCCCAAGCTCACTGACTGTAACATTAATAAAATAACAGCCTGGGTAAACCAGGGTGCATTGGATAATTAAATAAATGAAGATTATGAAGAAGAGTATCATGATGATGACGACAGCGCTATTGCTTTGTAATGCTGTTTTTGCACAAAAGTACATGACGCGCACAGGTAAGGTGTCTTTCTTTTCAGGCACACCTATTGAGAACATAGAGGCTTTCAACAATGAAACCGCCAGTGTGCTGGATTCAAAGGGAGGGGATATAGTATTCCAGGTGCCTATCAAGAGCTTTAAGTTTGAGAACGGCAAGATGCAGGAGCACTTTAATGAAAACTACATGGAAAGCGACAAGTACCCGAAAGCTGAGTATAAGGGTAAGATCACTGATCTGAGCAAGGTGAACTTTGCTAAAGACGGTACTTATAATGTCAGCACCCGCGGTAAAATGACCATACATGGTGTTACTAAGGACGTGAGTATTCCCGGAACAATTACAGTGAAAGGATCTGAGGCAACTATGAATTCAAAGTTCAGGGTAAAAACTGCTGACTATGGAATAAAAATACCATCGGTTGTAGAGGGTAAAATTGCCAAAGAAATAGAAGTAACTGTAAACAGTGTTCTCAAACGCCAATAAAATACCCAACACACACAATATGAGCGTCAGAAAATTTATAACGCTCGGGGGACTCATGCTGGCAATAGCCACGGGAGCCGCCGCACAAACTGACAGTACCGGTTCAGACGATCTGATGAAGATGCTTGATGACGGTTCTGAAAACAAAAAGGAGTATACCACTTCCACCTTCAAAGCTACGCGCATCATTAATGGCCATAGCATTGAGAACATGGGTAAAGGTGTGCTTGACTTCCGCATCCTGCACCGATTTGGTGCACTGAATCAGGGACTGAACAATTTCTTCGGCCTGGACAATGCGGTTACCAAACTGGCATTCGACTATGGAGTGACTGATTGGCTGATGGTGGGGCTTGCACGCGGTACCTTTGAAAAAGAATACGACGGTTTCATCAAAGCGAAGATACTTCGCCAGCGCCATGGAAAGGGTTTGCCCTTCAGCCTCAGCTATGTGGGGGCTATGTCGATACAGTCAATGAAGATGGCCGTGCCGCCAGGAACTGAGTATTATTTCAGCAATCGTTGCTATTATGTCAATCAATTATTGATCGCGCGCAAGTTCAGTAACTGGCTCTCACTGCAGTTAATGCCTACACATATTCATTACAACCTCGTTCCTACTACGGCAGAACCCAATGACCTGGTAGCCATAGGCATCGGAGGCCGTGTAAAGTTGAATAACCGCCTCGCGTTAACAGGGGAGTACTTCTACCGCGTACCCGGAACTATGCTGAATGGATATAAAAACTGTTTATCAGTGGGCCTTGATATTGAGACAGGTGGCCACGTATTCCAGCTATTGTTCTCAAACTCAACGACTTTGACAGAGCGCAGCTTCATAGGGCAAACTGCCGGTGACTGGGGTAAAGGTGATATACATTTTGGATTCAATATCTCCCGCGTCTTCACAATTGTTAAGCCTAAAGGGTTTGAGAATTCCAGGAATAAAATATATTAGGTTTATCCGGTAAAAAACCTATTTTTATCCGGGGTAAATTTTCATAAGGTGTAAATGGAGCTTAGCATAACAACTAAGCTCTTTTACTTTTTTAGGAGAGTTAGCAAGGACAAAAATAAAGGGCGCGAATGGCGCCCTTCGTAAATATTGCTTGCTGGTTGCAGCTTAGTGAGTCACCAGGGTATCCAGTACCTGGTTCATACTGCGCACGGCTTCTGCAGACTTATTGAAAGCCTCCTGCTCTTCAGCGTTCAGCTTGTAGTCTACTATTTTTTCCCAGCCGTTGCGGCCTATCACCACCGGCACACCCAGGCAGATATCGTTTTGGCCATATTCACCTTCCAGTGATACGCAGCACGGGAATACTTTCTTCTCATCACGAATGATGCTTTCTACCAATGCAGCTCCCGCAGCACCAGGTGCATACCATGCTGAAGTACCGAGCAGCTTGGTAAGGGTTGCACCACCTACCATGGTGTCAGCAGCTACCTGCTTCAGCTGGTCCTGGCTTAGTGTGTTAGATACCGGCATGCCGTTCAGTGAAGCCAGCCGGGTAAGAGGTATCATTGTAGTGTCTCCGTGACCACCTATCACTGTAGCGTGCAGATCGTTTGGAGAGCAGTTCAGCGCTTGTTGCAGGTAGCATTTAAAGCGAGCGCTATCTAGTATACCGCCCATACCTATTACGCGGTGTTTGTCCAGTCCTGTAGACTTCAGGGTCAGGTAGGTCATCGTATCCATAGGATTAGATATTACCACGATGATCGCATTAGGTGAATGTTGCAGCAGGTTCTTGCTTACCTCTTCCACTATGCGGGCATTGGTGCCTATCAGTTCTTCACGAGTCATACCCGGTTTGCGGGGAATGCCTGAAGTGATAACCACCACATCCGAGTTAGCAGTTTTGCTATAGTCATTAGTTACGCCGATCACCCGGGTATCAAAACCCAGCAGTGAAGCTGTCTGTGTAATATCAAGCGCTTTACCTTCTGCAAAACCCTCCTTTATGTCTACTAATACTAGTTCTTCTACCAGTTCTTTGCGGGCGATATTGTCGGCACAGGTTGCACCTACAGCGCCGGCACCCACTACAGTTACTTTCATTTATTTATTTATTTACTTTTTGGGGTGATTAATTATTTAATGGCGCAAATATAGCCAACCATAACATTGGCAGCAAATCAATATATACAGCCCGTAAATGTCCGGAATTCAGCATCCTCACCGGATACCTTTATACTAAAAACAAATATAATAAAATGCTCTTCATTAGTTATTAGTTACTATATTAGTGTCAGACAACTAGATGAGTCCCCTCTTACCAGCCAAATGGCGAAAACTACTTCTGCTTTGTTTGGTCCTGCCCTTTAATGCGGGGGCTGCAGGACCTGACACCTTGCAGTTACGTAATGCGCCAACACTTCATGATGCATTTGCAAAAGGCCAGGTCAATGGCAGATTCCGGTATTTTTTCATGAATACCATAAATAAGGGCGACCTCAAGGATTTTTATGCCAATGCAGCCGGCGGCTACTTAAGATATTCTACTAAACCATTCCATCGCCTTCAGGTTGCTATAGGGGCCTCATTTACTTATAATGTATTGTCAACCGATTTTACCCAAACGGATGCAACCACCGGAGCGGGCAGCCGTTATGAAATCACCTTGTTTGATATCACCTCGCCAACCAACAGGTTTAATATCGCCCGCCTGGACGAATGTCAGCTGAAATACTTTCTCGGAAATTCAATTGATACCAACGCCGGCAGTGGGAGCATTACAATCGGTAAGCAGTTTCTTAATACACCATTCATGAATGAACAGGACGGCCGGATGCATCCCAGTTCTTTTGATGGTTTGTGGCTCAGCTTCCGGCGCAGATACTGGCAGGTAGATGCCGGGTGGATATGGGGAGTATCACCACGGGGTACTCCAAACTGGTATTCTACGGGTCAGTCTGTCGGTATATATGGTGGAGGTGCAAATCCCGATGGAAGTAGGGGCAATTACCGCAACAATGTGCAGACAAAAGGTGTCGCGGTGCTCGGACTCAGTTATACAAAGGACGATTATTCATTCAGGTTATGGGAATACCTCGTCCAAAATGTGCTGAATATCGGTATGGCAGAGGCTTCCTATACGAAGAGAACGGGTAAAGCCGCGTTCACTCCCGGGCTGATGATTATCCGTGAAGATGCTGTAGGATCCGGCGGTAATGCAGACCGGTCCAAGGTGTACATCAATCCGGGGGCAGGTTGCTGGGTGGCCAGTGGCCGCCTTGAGTTGCACGATGCACAAGAGATAAGCAATGGCTGGACAACATCTCTGAATTACACACGCATTGCGGGAAATAGCAGGTTCCAGATGCCGAGGGAATGGGGACGAGAGCCCTTTTATACGTTTATACCGAGGGAGAGAAATGAAGGAACAGGTGATGTGCATGCAGTTACGGTAAATGCCGGTTGCGGTCTATTTAAAACGAAGATACCCGGAAGACTGGGTGTGCTGGCGGCTATAGGGTATTATGACATGCCTGAGGTAAACGACTATAGGAACAGTAAGTACGGAACACTGTCTTATGCGCATTTCCATACCCGGATTCAGTACGTATTCGCAAAGTCGCTCAGTGGTTTAAGAGCCGAGCTGTTGTATGGCTACAAGAAAAAGCTGGGAAATGACTACGGAAATTTAAGATACGTAATCAACAGGGTAGATATGTCTTTGATCAACTTGATCGTCAATTACGACTTTTAAGCGCTTCTTTTCTTAAGGCTGGTGTATTTGTATTCTATCTTTCTGCCGGTTACTTTAAAATCTACTTCTACCAGTTCGCCTTTGTGTTTGCCGGTATTGTGTATATAAGTCATGAAGGTGCCTATTACAGGACGGCCTTTTATGTTGTTAGCAGGAGTATTCATGTTTTGTGTTTGTTATTTGGGGTACTAAAGATGACTTGATAAAAGCACATAAAGAAATGCGATAAGCCGTTTTAACAAATGCTTGTCTATTGATTAACAAGCCTGTTAAAGCTTAGACCACTTTTTTGTAAGTGTAGCTCACGCGACCGTTGATCTTAGTGATCTCCACATCTACTAATTCACCTTTAAGAGGGCTGTGTCTCTTTATGAAAGCGGCTACATCGTGCAGGAATTGGCGGAAATTGAATTTCATGGTCTTCAGAGTTTGTTACTAAAAACAAATTTCCCGAAAAGGGTCAATATATTGAAATTATTAACACTGTTTAACTGTTGATTTGCAATTGGTTAACCACCCGTTAACCAAAAAATGACAATGCTTACGGAGTTAATCATAGTAGTAATATGCTTGTACTATAGGCCTTTTTTTTACAGGCACTAAGCTTAATTTTAGCCCATGAAGATATCCTTCCACGGCGCTGCGCGCACAGTAACAGGTTCTAAGCATTTACTGCATCTCGCTTCAGGTAAAAAGATATTGCTTGACTGCGGTATGTTCCAGGGTATGGGTAAAGATACCGGCAGGCTCAATTCTGAATGGGGCTTTGAACCGTCTGACGTAAGTCACGTTATTCTCTCGCATGCACATATAGATCATATTGGTTTGTTGCCTAAACTGGTGAAGGATGGATACAACGGCAAGATATTTTGTACCCCGGCCACAGCCAGTCTTGCTAAGCTGTTATTGTTAGACTCTGCGCACATACAGGAGGCCGACATCAGATATGTGAACAAGCAACGGAAAAAGGAAAACAGACCGCCTGTTGAAGTGCTTTACACCGAGGAAGATGCTATGAATGTGTTCCCATTGTTTGAGACTATCCCATACAATGAGCATTTCAGGATAACCGAAGGAGTAGAGCTAATGTATACAGACTGTGGACACATTCTGGGCAGCGCGGCTGTCAACCTGAAGATCAGGGAGAATAAAAAGGAGATTCGTCTCACATTTAGCGGCGACATTGGCAGGTACCGGGATATGCTGTTGAAATCGCCGCAGGAATTTCCTCAGGCAGATTATATAATTATGGAATCTACCTATGGCAATAAACTGCACGAACTGGTAACAGAAGCTGTAGATAAACTGCTTCACACAATAGAGGAAACCTGCCTACAGAGCAAAGGCAAACTGATAATTCCTTCCTTCAGCCTCGGCCGGACGCAGGAAATTTTATATTTGCTCAACAGGTTAGAGTTGGAAAGACGCTTACCCAAGCTTAATTACTACGTAGACAGTCCGCTCTCTGTAAAGATTACCCATGTAGTAAAGAAATACCCGGATCATTTTAACGGTAACGTGCAGAACCTGTTGCGGATAGATGAAGACGTTTTCCAGTTCCAGGGGTTGAAGTACATAGAAACAGTTGAAGAGTCTATGGCGCTTAATGAAACGAGGGAACCATGTGTAATTATTTCAGCCTCCGGCATGGCCGAAGCCGGCAGGGTAAAACATCACATAGCACATAACATTAGCGATGGCCGCAATACTATTTTATTTACCGGCTACTGCGAACCCAATTCTTTAGGGGGCAAGCTGAAAAAGCTGCCTTCTGATGTTAAGATATTCGGTATGACTCATATTGTTAAAGCCGCGGTAACCGAGATATCCAGCCTTAGTGCACATGGGGATTATGAGGACATGAGTCAGTGGCTGGCTTGTCAGGATCCGCGTGCAGTAAAGAAAATTTTCCTGGTGCATGGCGAGTACGATGTGCAGCTCGCCTTTCGGCAAAGGCTTATTCGCAAAGGCTTCGTAGACGTAGAGGTACCCGCGCTGCACCAGGAAATAGGATTGGGTAAAATGGAATAAAAAAGGGGCAACAATTGTTGCCCCATTCATTTTATGATCTTGTTACTTAATTTAGTTTGAAGGCTTTCTTCACCTTGGCTACATAGTCCAGCTTTTCCCAGGTGAACAGTTCTACTTTCATACTCTTAGTCTTGCCATCGGCTGACTTAAAGTTCTTAGTCACTGTTTCTGAGGTACGGCCCATGTGCCCATAGGCTGCGCACTCGCTGTACATTGGTTGACGAAGCTTCAGGCGCTGTTCTATAAAGTAAGGGCGCATGTCGAATACTTCCTGCACTATTTTAGCAATAGCGCCATCATTCAGGTTTACCTTGGCAGTGCCATAAGTGTTTACATACACACCCATTGGCTTGGCAACACCTATTGCATAAGATACCTGTACCAGTACCTCATCGCATACCCCCGCTGCTACCAGGTTCTTGGCAATGTGACGTGTAGCGTATGCTGCAGAGCGGTCAACCTTTGACGGGTCTTTACCTGAGAATGCACCACCACCGTGTGCGCCTTTACCGCCGTAGGTATCTACGATGATCTTACGGCCGGTAAGACCTGTATCGCCATGCGGACCGCCAATCACGAACTTACCCGTTGGGTTCACGTGATAATTGATCTTGTTGTTGAACAGGTGTTTGTATTGAGGGTATTTTTCTATGATACGAGGAATAAGGATAGCCTTCACATCCTTGGTTATCTTCTCCAGCATCGATTTTTCAGGTCCGAAGTCATCATGTTGTGTAGAGATAACAATAGTATCAATGCGCACCGGCTTATTGTCATCGCTGTATTCCAGTGTCACCTGGCTCTTGGCATCCGGGCGCAGGTACTTCATCTGCTTGCCTTCGCGGCGGATAGCCGAAAGTTCAAGTAACAGCAGGTGTGCCATATCCAATGCCAGAGGCATATAGTTAGCTGTTTCGTTGGTTGCATATCCAAACATCATACCCTGGTCGCCGGCACCCTGGTCCTCTTTCTTTTTACGCTCTACACCCTGGTTTATGTCGGGCGACTGTTCGTGTATAGCAGAAAGTACACCGCATGAATGTGCTTCAAACATATACTCACTCTTGGTATAGCCTATCTTAGCTATCACTTCGCGCGCTATAGTTTGTACGTCTATATAAGTATTGCACTTTACCTCTCCTGCCAATACCACCTGTCCTGTAGTTACAAGGGTTTCGCAGGCAATTTTTGATTGGGGATCCCAGGCAAGGAAATTATCAACCAATGCATCGGATATCTGGTCGGCTACTTTATCAGGATGTCCTTCAGAAACGGACTCTGATGTAAATAAATATGGCATTGAAAAATTAAGATTTAGAAATTTAATTAAGACTGGGCTGCAATTTAGTTTATGTGACTTAAATATTCAATTTTTAATGCCTTGCGTTCTCCCGTTTATGGGGATAAAAAGAAAGGCTTCTTTGAACACCAAAGAAGCCTTTCGTATGTGATTATTTTACGTTCTATTCTACTGTAACTGATTTGGCCAGGTTTCTTGGTTGATCCACATTGCAACCGCGGAAGATAGCTATATGGTAAGCCAGTAATTGCAATGGCACTATAGTTACCAACGGAGATAGTATTTCCTCTGTTTCCGGTACTTCTATCACGTGGTCGGCCAGTTCTGCTATTACCTTGTCACCTTTATTCACTACGGCTATAATGCGTCCCTTGCGGGCTTTTACTTCCTGTATATTAGATACTATCTTCTCATATGCACTCTTATTGGTAGCCAGGAACACCACCGGCATTTCTTCATCTATCAGCGCTATTGGTCCGTGCTTCATTTCAGCAGCAGGATAGCCTTCAGCGTGTATGTATGATATCTCCTTCAGCTTCAGTGCGCCTTCCAGTGCTACCGGGAAGTTGTAACCACGACCCAGGTACAGGAAGTTGCGTGCATCCTTGAATTGATATGCTATTTCCTTTATCTGGCTATCCAGCTGCAGTGCTTCTTCTATCTTGCGTGGAATGCTCTCCAGTTCATACAGGTAAGCACGAAGTTGTGATTGTGCTATGGTGCCCTTCTGCATTGCTATTTGCAGTGCTATCAGGGTAAGTATAGATATCTGTGTAGAGAAGGCCTTAGTTGATGCTACTCCTATTTCAGGACCTGCGTGAGTATAGGCACCTGCGTGCGAGGTGCGCGCAATGGACGAACCTATCACATTACAAATGCCAAATATCAGCGCCTGGCGTTCTTTAGCCAATTCTATAGCAGCCAGCGTATCCGCTGTTTCACCGGATTGTGAGATAGCTATTACTACATCCGACTCATTGATGATCGGGTTGCGGTAACGGAATTCAGAGGCGTACTCCACTTCCACAGGCACACGCGCCAGGTCCTCTATCAGGTATTCGCCTATCAGGCCTGAGTGCCAGGAAGTACCACATGCTGTTATTACGAAGCGTTTCGCATTGTCTATCTTATTCTCGTATTCGCTGAGACCACCAAGTTTTATCCATCCTTGCAGCGCGCTCATCCTTCCGCGGAAAGAATCTGCCAATACTCTCGGCTGCTCGTAGATCTCTTTAAGCATGAAATGCTCAAAGCCACCTTTTTCAATGGTCTCGATAGACATTTCCAGCTTTTGTATGGCAGGAGATTTTTCTACGTTCCCGAGTGTCTTTACAGTAAAGCTGCCATCGCGGTTGATCACGGCATATTCCTGTTCTTCCAGGTACACTACATTCTTGGTATACTCTATAATTGGCGAGGCATCAGAAGCTATGAAAAATTCTCCTTCGCCGATACCTATTACAAGCGGACTACCTTTACGGGCAGCCACTATCTGGTCATGGTTATTCTTATCTATTACTACTATCGCATAAGCGCCCACTACTTCGTTGAGGGCAATGCGAACAGAATCCTCGAGATTGGTATTTTCCTGCTTGCGCACCTCCTCTATCAGGTTCACCAATACCTCGGTATCAGTATCTGAATGAAAAACGTAACCACGTTTTTCCAGTTCTGCTTTTACTGAAGCATAGTTCTCTATAATGCCATTGTGGATAATAGCCAGGTTACCCGACTGCGAAAGATGGGGGTGGGCATTGGTATCGTTAGGCTCACCGTGTGTGGCCCAGCGTGTGTGGCCTATGCCTACTGTGGCGGAAAGCTCCTTGCCATCAGTATAAGCTTCAAGCTCACTAACTTTTCCGGCTTTTTTGTAAACATTCAGGTTGCCGTTCAGCAGGGCAATGCCTGCACTGTCATAGCCACGGTACTCAAGTCTTTTCAGTCCCTTAATAAGAATGGGGAAGGCCTCTTTAGTGCCTATGTATCCTACTATACCACACATAGTTGTTTGTGAATTTATTGAACACTTGAATATACAACATTCAATCGGATATCAAAAGTAGGGTTTCCACTGTTTTTGTGTGCTTTCAACCTGAAAGCTCCTGTATAGTATCCTTCTGTCACACCAGTTATGCGTATGCTCATTTCCTTTCCTTCCTTCAGCGCCTTCTGGAATTCACGGGGTACATTTATAATATATTGATTTACAGACTGTCCGTTTACAATCACTTTCTTCGCCTTCCCGTTTATGAAGCCAAGACCGCTTGCCTGGGTTCCGCCCGGTGAGGTAAAGATCGCATCGGCAATAGCTGTTAGTGTAGTGTCACTACCTCCCATATAAGGGTATACATAGTTAGGTGCAAAGTACGTTGCTGCGCTACCGGTATAAGCCTCTGTGATCACTATCTCCGCCTTACTCACCAACCTGTTCGGCTGAGTTTTGAGATTAGTAGTATTTATTTCAACGGAAAGGCCGGGACGGCTCTGCAGATAAACATAGTTAGCAGTATCCAATGCGGAGTAGGTATTTACTACCTTATTGAAATGCGCAGAATTGTCGCCGTTAAACACAAACAGGTCTGTTTTAGCAGAGTCAAGATCATCGCGGTAGTACACTACAATGCCAGCTTTAGAATAATTGGTTCCCGAACCGTCATCTGTTAAACGGAAAAAAGGAATATTATTCCTGCTGATGTTCTCTGTTGCTTTTATGTAAAGACCTTTAAAGCTATTGAAGAAATCAGAATAGGAATTGTAGTTCGCATTCTTCAGTTTCTCCTTCATGCCGCTAAGTACGATACGTAAGTGAGGAGCCTGGTTTTTACCTTCTACGAATACTGAATCATTCAGGCTGGCAAAATTCACGGTCTTCTGACCTAATGGCACATTGTTGTATGGCTTGTCACTAAAGTCGTAGTAAGTACTTGCTTTTGCCATGGTATCAGTTACTTCATACACTGAGTACTCCTGCGCTGAAGCTGAGCCCGAGGTGTCACCATAAGTAAACCCATGATAAGGCAAAACAAGTACTATAGAATCTATCTTATTAGTATCTGGCAAAACATACCCTGCACTCTGCTTGGGTATCACTTGCATGTACAGGCTTATGTTAGTAGATCCTAATTCAGGATCATTACCTATATGACCAATTCCTTTTACTAATACAGCGCCCGATATATAGGTGCTGGTGATAAAATGAGAGTAAATAGTCTTAGCTACTATGGGTATGCTTTCTCCCTGTGTATAAATGCTATCTCCCGCGGGTGTAATGTTGGTGTTGATGATAGTGTTCTCCCTGCAGCCTGCAGCAAAAATGGCTGCAAATGCTGCAATATATGCCGCTATATGGCGTAGCTTGTACTTGGTCAACGGTTTAATTATTTATAACGAATGTGAGAAAAGAAATACTAAGACTCTGTTAAGCTTTTATACAATTCCAGCAGCGGTGTAATATCCTCTTTCCAGCTTTCTTCGTACTTGATCACTTTCTTATACCTGCTCGGCTTTATCTCATCCGTCAGTTTTTTATCCAGGTCTTTTTCACCCATTATCACTACATCGGCATACTTAGAAGCGCCGATAGTCAGGGCCGCGTTACTACCATCTTTAAAGGCGTCAAAATCTTTCTCTTTTATATCCGCGTTTACGATCGCTTTCTTTATAAAAGATTCAGGCAGCTTTTCTGTGAATTGGTTGTTCTGGGCTGTATATATAACCTTGGAGTAATTAAATACAGGTTCTTTCTTATAAGCAGTTTTCAGGTACAGCGGCAGCAGCGATGTCATCCAGCCATGACAGTGTATCACATGTGGAGGCCAGCCGAATTTCTTCACGGTCTCCAATGCGCTCTTACAGAAGAATATCATACGCTCGGCGCTGTCATCAAACAGCTTCCCGTCATCATCCCTGAAGGCAGTCTTGCGCTTAAAGTAATCGTCATTATCCATAAAGTACACCTGCAGGCGCGCGTTAGGTAACGAGGCAACTTTAATGATCAGTGGATAGTCGTCTTTATCTATGATAACATTGATTCCCGAAAGGCGAACTACTTCGTGCAGACGGTGGCGGCGTTCATTGATGGTACCAAAACGGGGCATAATCACACGCACTTCCAGTCCTGAGTCGAAGGTCTTTATGGCCAACTTATTGAGTATCTGTGCAAAATCAGAATATTCCAGGTAAGGTGAAAGTTCATTCGCTACTATCAGGACACGTTTTTTGTCTACGGACATGTATTATTA
>CAMPKR010000002.1 GCA_946887345.1 uncultured Bacteroidota bacterium
GACACTCACTATTGCTGAATAATAAATTGATTTTTCTTAGAGCGGTCCCGACAAACGTACGGACCGGATTGTTTTAGTCCGCAACCTTCGTATCATTGCGCCATGCTCAGTTTCGTCATCAAGCCTTTTCATGAGCTCAGCATCGAGGAAATGTATACCATGCTCCAGCTACGGACCAAAGTCTTCGTGGTTGAGCAGAACTGCGTCTTCCAGGATATGGATGATAAAGACAGGAAAGGCATACACGTCCTCGGGTATCATGGGGATGATCTTGTTGCTTACTCCAGGCTCCTGCCCGCAGGGGTATCTTATACCGAAATGAGCATCGGCCGCGTCCTTACAGATACCGACCGCCGCAAAGAAGGTTTTGGCGTTGACCTGATGAAACGTTCTATCGGCGCCCTGTACGAACACTACGGCAAAGCACCCATCCGCATCGGAGCCCAGCTATATCTCAAAAAATTCTATGAGGGCTTCGGCTTTATCCAGAGCTCCGATACCTACCTGGAAGACGGCATTCCCCATATAGAAATGATACTGGAATAGAACTTTCACCGCGCCGGGGCGCCCGAAGCGCTCGTCATTTTCACATTTCCCCATTTCCACATTCGCACATTAACATACCTTTGCGCCATGAATTCAAAGACGCCGAAGGATACCTACCTTCAAATGACTGAATTAGTACTGCCCAACGACACCAATACACTGGGCAATCTCATGGGGGGCCGCCTCATGCACTATATGGATATTGCTGCCGCCATCGCCTCCCAAAAACTATGTAACTGTCCCGTAGTTACCGCCTCTGTAGACAATATATCTTTCAATAACCCCATCAAGCTGGGCAACGTTTTCACCGTCGAGGCAAAGCTCACCCGTTCATTTAATACTTCTATGGAAGTCTACCTCCGCGTTTGGGGCGAAGACCTCTCTATGCAGTACAAATATCTCTCTAATCATGCATATATGACCTTCGTGGCCCTCGATCCTAATGGACGCCCGCGCAAGGTGCCTGAAGTGGTGCCCGAGACCGAGGAGGAGATAAAAATGTATGAAGGGGCCCTTCGCCGCCGCCAGCTTCGCCTGATTTTAGGGGGTAAAATGAAACCGGAGGAGGCCGGCGAGCTTCGTTCACTCTTTGTAAAAGACTAGGCAAGGTTTTATTGTATAAATTACAATACCTGATACTTTTTATTTTTGCTTTTTAATTTTTTACTTTTCCTTATACTATGTTAGATCGTACCGCAGCACCTCAGATACACGACGCCATCGAGTTCGATTATGTCCTTCCTGCTATCAACAGGCACAGCCTTTCTAATGGCATACCCCTGTACTGGCTCAACGCAGGTGTGCAGGATGTAGTAGAAGTGGATTGGGTTTTCCCGGCCGGTCTCTGGTACGAGCAAAAGCCCGCCGTAGCCCAGGCTGTCGCCGCCTTGCTAAAGAACGGCACAACAAAATATACCGCCCACCAGATCAATGAGTCCCTTGAGTTCTATGGCGCAAGCCTGAAAATCAGCCCCGGCAACGATTTCAGCACAGTCACCTTGTACTCGCTCACCAAACACCTGCCGAACCTACTACCCATTGTTCACGAGATTTTTACAGATGCCATTTTCCGGGAGGAAGAACTGGCTATCTATAAGCAGAACACGATTCAAAAGCTGCTGGTAAATCTAAGGCAATGCGAATTTGTAGCCAATCAGCGCATAGACGCGCTGGTCTTCGGCGAGTTTCACCCTTACGGCCGCTTCACCAAGAAAGAAAAAATCGAAGCGATAACAAGAGAAGACCTGCTGAACTTTTACAATGTCGCTTACAATATCGCCAATGTAAAAATGTTCATGGCAGGCAATATCGGCGACAAAGAGGTAGGCTACCTGGAAGATGTTTTCGGAAAGGCGCCGATGATCAAGGCCGAATTACATTCAGAAACTTTCTCTGCTCCTGCACCTTCCGAAAAAAAGCATATGATCATCAACGATGAAAATGGTGTGCAGGGTGCCATACGCATAGCTTCATTATTCCCTAACCGTCATCATCCCGACTTTGCACCTATGGTAGTGCTCAATACACTGTTTGGCGGTTATTTTGGTTCCCGCCTCATGAGTAATATCCGTGAGGACAAAGGATATACTTATGGCATCTACAGTTCCCAGGCACCCTTCGTTAACGGAGGATCTCTTACCATACACACCGAGGTTGGCCGTGATGTTATTGAGCCGGCTATTAAAGAGATTTACCACGAAATGAACGAGCTCTGCCAGAATCCCGTTGAGAACGAAGAATTGTTCCTGGTGAAAAACTATTTACTGGGCAATCTCCTCGGCGATCTCGATGGCCCTTTTTCCATCCTTCAGCGCTGGAGAACACTCATCCTAAACGGCCTCGATATTGAGCATTTCAACCGCAATATCAACATCTACAAAACAGTAACTCCAAAGGAATTACTAGAGCTGGCCAACAAATATTTCTGCACCGATAACTTCTACGAAGTAGTAGTGGTATAACCTACTTCTTTATCTCCATAAAGTAGTACTCCTTCAAAAGCCCTTCTCTTTTGTTGGGATTGAGAAATGGTATCGTCACCATCGATACATTGTACATTTTCCCGGTTTTAATCATTTTGTATTGATACCCCATAGAGTCAAGTTCATGTCTGCCCTTTTCGTCAGTAAGCAGGTATTGACAATCTGCAAGGTGTTCAATAGTGTCTTCCATTTTCACATAGCCATCAGCATAATAGTGCAGTGCATGCAGGCGGCGGTCCATCTTGTACTCGCCGATCTTGTTAACGGGTAGTTTTTGTTCTTTGATATACCGGCCCATTGTCGAGCTCATTTGGTATTTCATCAGCTCCGGGTAAAAATGACCGATGAGCACGCCATTTATCACCAGCATGCAGCAGACGCTTATCCACAACACTTTTGCATGCAGCCCCTTCTTTACTACCAGGTATAGCCAAATTAGTGTGCCCGTTGCACAGAACACGAGTCCGGAGACATTTCCCGGGAAAACAATAGTTAGCAAAAGGAAAGCAGCCACAAGAAATCCTGTTAGCATAAAGACCTGCAATGGATAAAGAATTTTAAAAAGCTTTCTATACTTTTTATGCACTATAATATCATACAGGAAGGCACTCACCAGTATCGCCGCCAGTGGGAACGCAACAAAAATGTAATGCGGCAATTGATACTTTGAGGAACCCAGGGCCAGGTAGGATAGCACAAAGCCTCCTGTCGTCACAAATTCCTGCTGCTCATTCAGTCTGAATTTCTGTTTCGCCAGCTGGTAAACATTAATCAGCAGCGGCGGGACAAAAAATAACATCCATGGCAAAAACGACCACAACATGTTGCCGATGAGAAAATCCAGCTTTGCGCCATTGTTCCAGGGGCTTTCACCTGTTATTCTCCCAAAGCTCTGCGACCAGTAAAAAAATCGTAGTCCTGATACGCCCGTCATGCCGTTCACTTCTTTTTCAGGGTGCAGGTCAAATTGCTGGTACAGGCCGATACTCATTGGTATTAGTAAGATGCCGATGATGACCACGTCAATGATGTGATGCCGGTCAAAAATATTCTTCCACTTCCTTTTCAGTACCCAATCGCTGCCCATGGCAAATACGGGCACCAGCAGCGCTATCGGCCCTTTGCTCATCATGCCGCAGGCTATACTCACCGTTCCCAGCAGCACAAACTGCCATCTCCGTTTTATCTCGCATTCCTTTATTGCCCATATCGCCGTTATCACCCAGCTCATTAGCACAGTATCTGTGCGCACATCATTGGTCATCAGGAACATTCCCTGGCATACCCCAAGCACCAGTGCTGCCCATCTGGCAATGTCTTCATTATATAGCAGTTTCGCCAGTCTGTAAGTAGCATACAGCGCCCATATCGCAAAAAGTATTGAAGGAAACTTATATCCGAAATTGTTAACCCCGAACAATGATATGCTCGCCGCACTTATCCAGAACAGGAACGGCGGTTTATCCAAATAGTCATCCCCATACTGGTATACCTGGAGGTAATTTCCGCTTTCACTCATCTCCCGGCTTATTTCTGCGTACTGGGTCGCATCCACTTCCATCATGTCCACACGTATGCCGGTGAAGTACAATACGGCGATCACGATAAATATCCAAAAAGGTATTTTGGGCATATATTATTTTGAAATAGCAAAAATAGACGCAATTTTAGCAAATGTTACAGCTGGCATATCATTCCTTCGAGCTTGCTTTCGAATATCCTTTCACTATTGCCAAGGGAACGAAAACCCATCAGCCTACTTTATTAGTTTCCCTCGGCCTTCGCAATATGCTTGGCCTCGGCGAAGCGCCTGCTATCAGCTACTACAACGTCACTGTCGATTCTATGATAGAAATGCTGGAATCAAAGAAAAGCGATATCCAGCGCTATGCCCTTGTTGATCCCCAACGCTTCTGGCATTTCCTGCATCACCTTATACCTGGCCATAATTTCCTAATTGCTGCTCTCGACATTGCCGGCTGGGATCTTTTCGCCCAGATGCGCCGTATGCCCTTATATCAGCTGTTGCGCCTTAATTTCACTAAGCCCGCCTTTACCGATTATACCCTGGGCATCGACAGTGCTGAGAATATGATTGCCAAGCTGCATGCCCATCCCTGGCCGCTCTATAAAATAAAGCTCGCGCGCCCGGAACATGTAGATCTCTTACGAGCCCTGCGCCTGCATACTGCGTCTGCATTCCGGGTGGATATCAATGAGGGTTGGACTTTCGAAGAAACAAAACAGCTCTTGCCCGACCTGTCCGCCCTCGGTGTCACCATGATAGAGCAGCCGCTAAAAAAAGACGCCTGGGAGGAAATGAAGGAATTGAAAGCTATTTCGCCTATTCCCCTCTTTGCCGACGAAGCCTGTGTGGAGGAAGCAGACGTAAAGAAATGCGCTGATTGCTTCCATGGCATCAACATAAAGCTCACCAAATGCGGTGGCATTACGCCCGCCCTGCGCATGATTCACGAGGCTCGCCAATCAGGGCTCAAGGTAATGATGGGCTCTATGAATGAAAGCTCGATAGGGTCGGCGGCCATTGCCCATCTCTCTCCACTATTAGATGAGATAGATGCTGACGGGCCTCTTTTATTAAAAGAAGACGTAGGACAGGGCCTTCGCTACGACAATGGGAATATTTATATCTCGTCCGCTCCCGGCCTCGGGGTAAGATTTTTAGGGCAAAAAGTAAATAAGTGAGGTCACGACTCTATTTTTGCCCTGATGCAAATCCTGCAAAACATTTCTCTCAAGCCATACAATACCTTCGGCATCGATCTGCCCGCTGAATACTTCGCAGAGCTTTCAGATGCTGAGCTGTTACCCTCAATCACAAATGATAGTAGCCTGCCATCTAAGAAAGGTATTCTTGGCGGCGGCTCTAATATCCTTCTTACCAAACCGGTAGGGGGCCTGTTGCTGCACAATCGCCTGCAGGGAATAGAGCTGCTCAAAGAAAACAGTGATCACGTCTGGCTGAAAGTAAGCTCGGGCGAGATCTGGCATAGCTTCGTTATGCACGCTATCTCTCATGACTGGGCGGGAGTTGAAAACCTGGCCTTGATTCCGGGCACAGTAGGCGCCTCTCCAATGCAGAACATCGGCGCCTATGGCGTAGAAGCAAAGGAAACGATTGAGAGCGTCACCTTCTGGCACTGGCAGGAAAAAGCCTTCATCACATACAGTAATGAAGAATGTCGCTTTGGCTACCGCGATAGTATTTTCAAGCATGAGCTTAAAGACAAGGTCTTCATCACCTCCGTCACTTTCCGCTTAAGTAAAAAGCCTGCTTTCAATACCTCCTACGGCGCTATTACGCAGCAACTGGAAAAGATGAACGTTTCTGAGCTCAGCATTCGTGCTATCGCAGATGCGGTAATCGCTATCCGTTCCTCCAAGCTTCCCGATCCCAAAGAAATTGGTAATGCAGGCAGCTTCTTTAAAAATCCAACCATCAGCAAAGAGCATTACACAGCATTACTGGGAAAGTATCCAGACATGCCTTCTTACCCCGTTAGCGATACTTTAGTGAAGGTGCCCGCCGGCTGGCTAATTGAAAAAAATGACTGGAAAGGCAAGCGTTTCGGGGATGCCGGTGTTCACGCAAAGCAGGCGCTTGTCCTCGTCAATTATGGTAATGCTAATGGTGGAGAGATATGGGATCTCTCAGGTAAAATTCTCGCTTCTATAAAGGAAACTTTTGGAATTGAGCTTGAAAGAGAAGTCCAGGTTTGGTGACAACAGATGGACTGCATTTAAGAACGAACCAGGGTGTTCATCCCCTCTCCATTTATGGAGAGGGCCGGGGTGAGGTCACTATCGGCAATCTTATAAAGAAAGTGGTTCCTTCATCTTCCACCGTCTCAAACCATATCTGCCCCTGCCAGAATTCTATGATCTTTTTCGTCATCGCCAGTCCCAGTCCCGTACCTGATGATTTGGTAGTAAAGTAGGGCTGGAAGATGCGTTCGGCTACTTCTTCTTCTATTCCCTGTCCGTTATCTCTTACTGATATAAGCGCATTGTTGCCATCCTTGCTGAGTATCACATGTACACGTCCTTCCCTGTCCTCGGGTATAGCCTGAACAGCGTTTTCCAGCAGGTTGGTAAATACCCGCAGCAGTTGGCTCTTGTCTGAGAATATCACCAGCTTCTCCTCTGTTTTGTCAATTCTCACTTTCACCGTCTGTTCGTTCAGGTAGAGCTCTACTGCTACATCCAGCAGCTCGTTTAGTGCTATTTCTTCCGGCCTTGCCTCAGGCATCTTGGCAAAGTTGGAAAACTCAGAGGCTATATAGGAGAGGTTGTCTATCTGCTCTATCAGCGATGTAGATACCTTATCGGCCATTTGCTTTGCGTTAGGATGGTCATTGCGAAGGGCCTGCTGCAGGTACTGTATGTTCAGCTTCATCGGCGTCAGCGGGTTCTTTATCTCGTGCGCTACCTGCCTGGCCATTTCACGCCAGGCGCTTTCACGCTCATTCTGTGCCAGTATCGCGGCGTTTTCTTCCACGGTCTTCACCATCTTGTTATACTCACGTACCAGCATCCCTATTTCATCATCATATGGCCATTCTATGCGCTCATTCCTTTGCAGGTTAATGCGGCTGAACTGCTTAATAATAATATCAAACGTCCTTGTCAGCCACCTCGTCAGGAAGCCGGTAAAGATGCTCGATATCAGGAAGATAAAAGCATATAGGTTGATCAGCGTTACAAGTATGTTCGATATCTGTGTCTTCAGGTATTTTTCCGATGCAAAAAAGGGCACGTTCAGGTAGCCAACTGCTGCGCCGTATTCATCCCGTATCGGTACATAGCACGAGAGATATTTCAGCTTTCCTATCGACTCGTCCTGTATTATCACCGACTTATGTTCCAGGAAGAGATTCCTGTAAGCATCAGGGCGTATGATGCGTGCCAGCAGGGCTTTATTGTAAATGTCATCTTGCGATGTCACTTCCAGTATGCCCATGTTGTTAAACAGGTTGATGTCCACCTTCTGTGTATTCGCCAGGTTGGCAATAAAGTATTTGAACTTGTTGTCCCTCGCCTCTATATTCAGCAGGCTGTCTTCGTTCAGCGATCCGTTCTGCCTCAGGTATTCATGCGTGGCCTGTGCTACTACTTGCATGGTGCTGCGCAGCCTGGTCTTATTAGAGTCGTTGTATTGCTGGTTAAAGAAGGTCACCGTTACAATACCTATCACCAGGAAGGAAATAAATACAAGTGCCAGCATAGAGAAATGTATCCGGCGGCTGAGCGTTATGTTCCTTATGCGGTTCAATAACCTGCCCTTAAAGATATTAGAAAGATAAAGCTGGTACAGCACCGTTAAGAAAGTGATGATCATCACCATGCCAAACAGGTAGGAGAACACGGTAATGGTCTCTATCCATATCGATTGCTTATACACCACACGCACCGTTCTGTTCTCTGTTGGCTTATACCACAGCGATGATTCAGTGCCTTCCTCTGAGAAAACAAATTCTGCTGTGCGCGGATAAGGCCTCAAAAACAGCGGGAACGGGAAGTCTGAGGTTTGTGCAATCAGGTTCTTGTTGATATAGACAGCATAGGAATAGGCCCGCTCCACCGCGTTTGAATGCAAGTTGGCTGGCTGTAGTAGCTCCGGGTATACTGTTTCAGTTGCCGTGCGTTTTTGCTGCAGGTCTATATATACATACCCAAGTTTGTCTCCCGTACTGTTGTCGGTTATGGCTATCGATGCAAGGTAATAGTGCCCGTCCTGCGCATACTCGTTATAGTAGAGTATGCCGGGTATCACCGGGTCGGAATTTTCTATCTGTTTATTGAACTGTACATATTGAAGAGAATCACCGTTATCAGGTAGTCCCTGGCCGCGTTCATTAAATAGATACACTCGTGCCGTATATCGTTTCAATTGTCCGCTCAGGTACAGGGCATCAAAATGTTCAGTCAGCCGTCCTCTCTTTTCCGGTAGCGGATCTTTGAAAAAATCCAGCACTACAGCATCGTTTTCAATGTTCCTGGCTACGTTGCTGAACGTATACTCTGTCACATCATCCCTCTGCAGCATGATGCGCTGGGCAAAGCTCCTGCGGGTCTGCCGCTCCTTCATGTTGTTGAAGTACTGTATGGTAGCCGTGCTGAATCCGCAAATGAACAGCGCCCAGAAAACCATATTCGGTCCCAGCAGATCGGCTTTTACTCTCAGCCTCCGCTCATCCAGCAGCACCACGAAGAGTATCAGCCATATAGCTACACCCGTGTAGTACTTTACCAGGTCCTCGTGTTGCAGTATCGTCAGTAGTACGGCGGCTATTACCACCAGCAGGTACTTCAGCCACCTGTTACCGGTTATCTTGTTCAGGTACAGGTTCATAATGTACACCACCAGGCAGGCCAGGCCGGTAATTCCCGTTATTGTCAGCAGGCCTATGATGGTATAGATATTGGTACTCCCGAATCGGCTCAGCTCGAAGGAAATGCTCGAGTCCATCACCAGGCTGATCACAAGGCGCGAAAACAAATACACACTTCCTGCAAGCACGCCGGTAAATATTACGGCCAGCCCCGTCCTCAGGCTGCCGTCTTTCAGCTTATCAAAGAGGTGCCGGTAAGGGGTACTACGTAAAAAGATAAAAAAGATCCAAAGCAGCAGTAGCGTATTTAGTACCACATCGCCCAGTGAGCTGAGGAACCAGCTCGATGCATAGAGCTGCACCGAAAAGAAAGGCGTATTCTTTAGTCCGAAGGGTAGCCCGAAAATATACAGCAGGGCCCGGCCCCCTATTATTATCGCCAGCATTGCATAAAGCAGTGGTCCATTCCCTTTGCTCAGGCTCCAGTGCCTTACGGCCATTTGTATCCAGGCCACGCTCAGCAAAGTAGCGATCAATAATAGCCATAGCATCCTGCCGTCCGGTATCCAGTCTGTCGGAGAATAAGGAAAGTAAACCTGGAATGCATGTTCGCCCCTCAGGGTCTTCACAGTATAGCTGCCTGCCCTGCTCACGTCCAGGAATTCTGTGGTCTCGGGTATGTGGTCTCCTGCGGCTATCGATGAGGATACGTAGTTGTTCTCTATCGGGTAGTAATATGCCAGGGGGAAGAGGGCGGCTACGGTGTTCGTTGTGTCGCCCCATTGGACGTTCACAAATCGTTTTACAAATACGCCTCTGTCCAGGGTCAGCAGCTTGCTGTTCCCCGGCTTTAGCGCGCTGTCTATTATTACTGCGTTGTTGTTCCAGAAAAGAAGGTCCAGTCCGTTATAGGCATACAGGTAGAACGGCAGGGCTTGTAATTGCTTCACATCTTTGTCGCTCAGCTCACCGGGCTGCAGCATTTTTCGCAGCAGTTCTTTATTCCTCAGCAGCTTTTCAAAGCTCGCTTCCCTTTTGTGCAGGTCTTTGCCGATGGCCTCGGCCATTTCGGGCGCCTTCAGCCCCTTGTTTCCTGAGTAAAAGCGCCAGATTGCCAATCCCCACAGCAGCAGGCTGGTTAGTAGTAGTATGCGGTATGGAATGCGTTTCAGCAATCAGCTATTCGTTTTCTTTTACCTTGTTCCAAAGGGCGTCCATCTCTTCCAGGTCCATATCATGCAGCAGCCTGCCCCCTTTTTCGGCCATTACTTCCATAGCTTGAAAGCGGCGTATGAATTTCTTATTTGTTCTTTCCAGCGCTTCTTCAGGGTCCACTTTTATAAAGCGCGCGTAGTTCACCAGCGCAAACATCACATCGCCAAATTCATCTTCCATATGGTTCCTGTCACCTGAAGCTACTGCCTCATATAGCTCACTCACTTCTTCTTCCACTTTTGCCCTTACCTGTTCAGTGTTGTCCCATTCAAAGCCCACTTGTTTGGTTTTCTCCTGCAGGCGTAGCGCCTTTATCAGCGCAGGCATGGTTGCGGGTATACCGCTCAGTATCGATTTCTTTCCTTCCTTCAGTTTTATTTTCTCCCAGTTCTGCTTCACCTCTTCCTCATCACTCACCACTGCACCGGAATATATATGCGGATGACGGGAGACTAGTTTATTGCAAACCGTTTCTATCACATCATCAAAACTGAATTCTTTTTTCTCTGCACCTATCTTACTATAGAATACTATATGCAGCAGCAGGTCACCCAGCTCTTCTTTCAGTCCTTGCCAGTTCTCATTGGTTATGGTATCTGTCAGTTCGTATACCTCTTCTATGGTCTGGGGCTTCAGGCTGTGTATCGTTTGCTTCTTATCCCAGGGACATTCCTCCCTCAGCTCATCCATTATCTTCCTCAGCCTTTCTATCGATTTTGAATACTCCATTATTATCCGTTATCATTTTTTTAAATAACCTTCATCACCAACTCCCCTCCTCGCAGGGAGGGGTGGCCGAGTGCAACGAGGTCGGGGTGGATGGCAGCGAAAGAGCTAAAGCAACTGAGCCACTCCGTCCAACAGATTCCCCTTTAGGGAAGCTAGGGAGTATTCCACCTATAGCCCTCGCTTCTCAGCCCCGCCAGGTCCAGCACCCTATGCACCACCGTATACGCCACTTCCTCTATAGTCTGCGGCCTGCTGTAGAAGCTCGGTGTCGCCGGGCAAATTATCCCCCCCGCTTCCGTTATCGCTGTCATGTTCCTCAGCTGCACCAGGTTATAAGGCGTCTCGCGCACCACGCATATCAGCTTGCGTCTTTCTTTTAGCATTACATCGGCCGCGCGGGTTACCAGGTCGTTACTTATGCCTCCTGCTATCCTGCCTGCGGTTCCCATACTGCACGGGCAAATGATCAACGCATCATATCCCGCGCTTCCCGAAGCGAAAGGCGCATTAAAATCCATCTTATCCCACTTCTTAAACTTGTAGTTATTAAAGTCCGTATTGCCGAGCTCATGCTCCCAAACGGTGAACGCATTATCGCTCCATACCGTACCTACTTCCGTCAGCTGGTCGTCCAGTTCCTGTAGCTTATCCAGCAACACCTTTGCATATACCGAACCGCTCGCACCTGTAATAGCTACTGCTATCTTCATTTTAGCTAATTATTAAGGAAAATATTGATGCTATATAACAAAGCTACATGGAAATAGTCGTAAATTCGTGTATCTAAAACAGTTATAATGAGACTTGGAGCGACGCTGCTGCTGGCTTTTTTGGCATTTACTTTTACTGCCACTGCAGGTGATAAGGACAAGAACAAAAAGACCTCCGCCAAAGACGCAAATAAGGAGATCAACTGGATGACGGTTGATGAGGTGCAGGCTGCAATGAAGAAAGAGCCGCGCAAAGTCCTTATCGATTTCTACACCGGCTGGTGCGGATGGTGCAAGGTAATGGACAGGAAGACTTACACCAACCCCGACATCGTAAAATACATCAACGAAAAATTCTACGCCGTTAAGTTCGATGCGGAGCAGAAAGAAAGCGTAATGTTCCTCGGCAAGACCTACGAATTTAAAGCTGAGAACCGTGCCAACGCCTTTGCTGCAGAGCTCATGGGCGGCAGGCTTTCATATCCCACTACAGTTTTCCTCATGGAGAACTTCCAGAATCCCGCGGCAGTTCCAGGTTATCTTGAAGTGCCAAAAATGGAAACCATCCTCACATATCTTGGCGAGAACAAACACACCAGTCAGAAATGGGAAGATTATCAAAAAGAATATAAGCCGGTTTTTAAATTAAGTCCTGAAGAGGGCGTTCCCGCTAACCCCCACGGTGCTCATCCCTCACCGGGAGCTCAGCCTGTTCCGGGTCTGCACTAAAATATTCAAGCCCCTCAAGCGAGGGGCTTTTTTTATAGGTATATTGTCCGTTTCACTCCCCTTTAGGGGCTGGGGGCACTATATATTTCATATCTGTCTGGTAATACTTACACACCGGCTTCAGCCCGCATATCTCACACTTAGGTCTTCGGGCAACGCATACGTAGCGGCCATGCAATATCAGCCAGTGGTGTGCTGTGCTCACCAGCGCGGTAGGAATATATTTCAATAATTGCTGTTCGGTTTGAAGCGGGGTTTTAGCATTCGTCGTCAACCCTATCCTTGCCGAAACTCTGAAAACATGCGTGTCCACCGCCATATTCGGTTGGTCATACACTACCGACATGATCACGTTTGCTGTCTTCCTGCCTACACCCGGCAGTTCCACCAGTTCTTCCATATTATCCGGAACCTTGCCATTATGCTTTTCTATCAGCATCTGCGCCATCCCCATCAGGTGGCGCGTTTTATTATTGGCAAAGCTCACGCTTTTAATGAACCCATTGATATCATCAAAGCTGGCCCTGGAAAGCGCTTTTGCATTCGGATACTTTTCAAACAACGGAGGGGTAACTATGTTCACCCTTTTATCGGTGCACTGGGCAGACAGGATCACGGCAACAAGCAGTTCATACGGATTAGTATAATGAAGCTCAGTCTCCGCATCAGGATTATTCTTCTTAAACCAATCTATAACGAACTCAAAGCGTTCCTTCTTAGTCATCTCTACAAATATAAAACCGCCGGGCTATAAAACCCCGCGGTCTGAAATCACAACACTCTACACACTTTCTCTATCTGCACATTGTGTTTGTTATTTTATGTTTGGTTTCTATTTTCCTTCAAAGTCAAGTACCGCACTATTCATGCAGAACCGCTTGCCCGTTGGTTTGGGCCCAGTGATGGGCATAGCCTCTGACTATGTCCTACTCGGAAACCGATCTCCTGATCGGCGAGTTTAATGAAGCAGCCAAGGCTTACCAGTGACGCTGCACAAGCCTGCACATACGGTGCACAAGTATGCATTAGCATAGTGTCCCGTTTTAGGGCGCGGAGGGGGCAAAGTCCAGCACCGCACTGTTCATGCAAAATCTCTTCCCCGTTGGCTTGGGCCCATCATCAAACACATGCCCCAGGTGTGAATTGCACCGCGAACATTCCACTTCCGTTCTTTCCATCCCCGCCGATTTATCGGTATGGTACTTCACGCTGCTGCCGCGAAGCGGCTGGTAAAAGCTTGGCCATCCCGTACCACTGTCAAATTTTGTCTCAGAGCTAAACAGCGGATTACCGCACACATAGCAGTAATACGTCCCCTTTTTATGGTTATCATGATACGCTCCCGTAAAGGCCCGTTCTGTTTTTTCTTCACGCGCTACCTTGTACACACCCTCGGGCAATATCCTCTTCCACTCGGAGTTAGCTACCAGCAGCACTTTGCTGTCAGTCCTTGAATAATAAGGGTTCTTACTCTGTGCACTCGATGCTATTGCCAGCAGCATAGCAAAAAGCATCGCGCATATGATCACTACATTTCTCATAGTCTTCTGTTGTTTTCATTCATATACGTAAGAACTTACCTTTCGGATTTCTCACATCTCCATATTCTCACATTTTCACATTAGCATCGTCCGGCTCAAACTCCAGCACAATAGAGTTCATGCAAAAGCGCTTATGTGTCGGCGGCGGTCCGTCATCAAAAATGTGCCCCAGGTGCGAGTCGCAACGGTCGCAAAGCACTTCTGTCCTCACCATTCCATGGCTCCTGTCTTCTTCATACCGCACACTTCCTTCCCCCAGCGCCTCATAGAAGCTGGGCCAGCCACAGCTGCTCGCAAACTTCGCATCCGAACGGAATAGCGGGTTTCCGCACACCGCGCAGTAATACATACCCTTGTCTGCTGTCTTGTTATACTTGCCAGTAAAGGCATACTCAGTACCCTTTTGGCGCGCCACATAGTAAACGTCCCTGGGCAGTATTTTCTTCCATTCCTCATCGCTCACGTTCAGCTTGCTCTTGTCCGTACGCGAGTAGTACGGGTTACCTTTTTTAACTGTATCCATTGACCGGTTGTTTTGACAGTTCATCAATAATATAATGCCGACAGCAATTGTGGCTAAAACCAGGTACCTCATAGTATCTATATTAACGGTAGAAACGGGCTTTTGGTTTCCTATATAAAGTTAAATACGGGCGGGCGATCGCGCCGAATTGGCGGATAGCTAAATCCTATAAAAAACCGCAGCTTTTGGCCGCGGTTTTCAAAACTTATTAAAACTCAGTTATTTAAACTGTCTGAAGAAATAGGTCATTCCATCTTCTTCTATCACCAGCTCATTATTTTCACATTTCAGCACCTTCAGGTAACGCTTGTCCTTGCCGTTAACATACAGTGTCTGGTGCGAGTAGTTTTCTATATACCACGATGGTGCGGTATCTGCATCCTTGGTGCTGAATACCATGCCCAGCTTACCATCTCCTGCTATATCCCCCGTTATGTCTATCATCTTTATTTTACGGGCATAGTTGATGGAAGGTGTTGTTTTGTCCTGCGTACCTTTAAATACCGACCAGTGGCCTTTCATCTGGTCTATACTGCGCACGGGCTTGGCAGGCGGTTCCGGTGGAAGCACCGTTTGCTCTGAAGTTGGCGTATAGCGCACCAGCTCATATGTTGCCGATTCGTCCTTTATTTTAATGCTGTTGCTGCTCTTGTCAACGATAGAGAAAAAGCGGGCACCCATGTCCAGGTTATTTTTCTCCACCTTATAGGTGCCTTTGTAGATAAAGCCGCCTTTCTTTTGCCATACGTATTCATTTCCCATCAAAAATTCTATCTTGATAGTATCTTTGAATGGCACTGAGCCACCACTGGCAGAGGTGCGGCTTACTTCCTTCCAGTTGCCTGTCATGTCCTGGCAGAAGCCCAGGGCAGGAAGAGAGACAAGTAAAACGGATAATAGTTTCTTCATGATTGCGTCCGGATTTTGTACGAGTCCAAAAATATTCAAAATATAGTAGCTGTAATAATAATATTCTTAATAAACTTCATGCCCGCCGACCAACTACACATAACACTGATACAGGCTGATATTGCCTGGGAAGACAAACCGGCCAACCTGCTGCAGTATGAGCGCTACCTGGAATCTATCACCGCCCGGAAGGAGTTGATAGTTCTGCCCGAGATGTTCAACACCGGGTTTACCATGAATGCGGCCGACCTGGCCGAAAGCATGGATGGCCCTACTGTAGAATGGATGAAAGTAATGGCTCAAAGACACAGGGCCATAATTACTGGCAGCCTGATAATTGAAGACGATGGCAACTATTACAACCGCCTTGTATGGATGCAACCCGACGGACGTTATGGCACATATGATAAGCGACATCTTTTTGGCTATGCCGAAGAGGACCAATACTATACTGCCGGGGGCAAACGCCTGGTAACCAGCGTCAATGGCTGGCGCATCTGCCCCCTGGTCTGCTATGACCTGCGCTTCCCCGTGTGGGCCAGAAACGCCAACAACGACTACGATGTACTCCTTTATGTAGCCAACTGGCCTGAGCGCCGGAGCCTGGCCTGGAAAACCCTCCTGCAGGCCCGCGCCATTGAAAATATGAGCTATTGCCTTGGGCTGAACAGGGTTGGCGACGATGGCAAAAACATTCATTATAGTGGCGATACCAGTGCCTTCGGACCGCTGGGCGAAACCCTCCTGCAGACGCAGCAGCCGGGCGCACATTCTATTATATTAGAAAAATCCCATCTGGAGCAGACCAGGAAGCAATTTCCTTTCATAAATGATGCCGATAAGTTTATGCTTTTAGATTAAGAGTTTTATATTTGTTGTAAATGAGGACAAACATAACACCGGCTAAAGGCCTGGCGGGCTTACTGCTTTTCGCTTCACTTATCGTGAGCATGGCAGCATGCAGGTCGCCAAAAGATGAAAACAACGAGCTCGACCTCTGCAAGCAGGTAACTCCTGCCGACTATACTGAAAAGCTTCATTTTAGGGTGATCAATAAGCAGACAGGTACAGACCTTCTGGGTGGCAGCACTCCTAACAGGTTCACTTTCGAGGAATTAACTTCTTTTCAATACTGCAATTTGTCGCACCCGCTTGAAGAAGCTGCTGATTATTATGAAGATCTGGCTGGTAACGACTGTGTGGTTTTCTGGTTTGCTAACCTCAGCAAACCTCATCCATATTCACCACAGGAATGCAGGCGCCTGTTTATGCGCTGGGGACAGTCACATACAGACGTTGATACCCTGGAGTGGACAACTCACGTTCAGGCTGCAGGTGTTCCTGATTGCGACTCTTTCGAGGTTTTAGACAAAGTCTTTTTCAATGGAGATGTGGTGCACCAGGAAACGAAAGACGGACAAACATACTATCCTCTGCATAAGGTTAACTAATGATATTCCGACAAAGGCCGCAACAGCGGCCTTTGTTTTTACCGTAGTATCGCTATGGTTACGCCAAAACACCTATTTCGCCATTAGAAAATAGTGCCTTACATTTGCATTTATATATGATACGTAAATCCATCTACGCCCTCGTTGCAGCCCTTTTAGTAATCGGCAGCTGTAAACCTACCGACCGTCAAACCGACTGCACCTTCCCTGAAGCCCCTGATATGCGCCAGGTAAACATCTCGGTAATAGACTATACTAATTACAAAGACCTTCTTGTCGGCGGCAAGTTCAACCCCGACTCTATAGTTGTCATCCAGCCCTGCTCTCCTGCCACGCTGATAAAGGTAAAGGTCGGAAGCGCTATGCGTACAGATAGCAATATCACAGTAAGGGCCATCAGCTTCGACGGCCTCAGCTCCTTTGCCGACTGGAGCGACTGCCAGAAATTCGCTATTTGGTGGAGGAACAACGACGTTGATACCGTGCGCTTTGTACTGGAAAAGCAGCGCTGCCCCGGCAACTGCTGCATGACCTATTATCCGCGCATTCTTGTTGATGGCCAGGTGTTTGAACCGGGCGCCGGCATCAGTGGTGAGAACGGTATGCACTTCCTCATCATGAAGTCTGGCCCGCAGTAACATTATATCTAAACCATCTCTTTGCGAAAATTTGCGATCCCTTAGCGCACTTTGCGTTTAGTTGCCGCGTGTGAAGACTGCTTCACCTATAGTCTAAAAGCCCCTGTCATTAGGCTTTTGCCCCATTCTTTAGTATTTTCGCGCCCACATGTGGTATCGGATAGCAGCATTTGTCATTAAGTTCAGGATCACCTTGATGGTCACTCTTTTGGTAGCTACCTCATTTATGGGCTATCATGCTTCTAAGGTGCAGCTGAGTTACGAATTTACCAACGCTATCCCTACGGACAACCCCAAGTACCAGGCTTACCAGTCATTCCGCAAGCTTTTCGGAGAGGACGGCAACCTGATGGTTATAGGGGTACAGACCAAAGATTTCTTCTCAGAACCATTTTTCAGAGATTACGCTACCCTTGTAAAGGACATAGAAAAAGTGCAGGGTGTAGAAAATGTGCTCAGCATTCCCGGAGCCATTACCCTTGCGCCCGATACCGCTGCCCGCAAAATGGTAACGGTGAAATTGCTCCCCGATGCAAACGCCGGCATAGACAGCTTCAGAGACCAGTTTACGGCCCTCCCATTTTATAAAGGCTTCCTCTATAATGCAGAGAGTGAATCTTACCTGATGGCACTGCGCATCGATAAGAAGGTGCTTAATTCTGCCAAACGTACTGGGGTTGTAAAGGACATACTGGCGCTAAGTGATGACTTTGGCAAAAAGCATAGCATTGAAATGCATTACTCCGGCCTGCCGCTTATACGCACTATGATGGCGGCACAGGTACAGGATGAAATGAGGCTCTTCCTTATTCTCTCATTTGTACTTACCGCAGTAATTCTTTTCCTGTTTTTCCGCTCAGGTGTGGCCGTTGTTACTTCGTTGCTGGTGGTAGCTGTCGGTGTTATCTGGTCTTTGGGTACTATTACTTTATTAGGTTACAAGATTACCTTGCTCACGGCTTTGATCCCTTCTCTAATAGTAGTTATAGGGATACCGAACTGTGTTTACTTTCTCAACAAGTACCACGCTGAGTATCATAAGTTTCCCCATAAGGTGCGCGCCCTGCTGCGCATGACTGAGCGCATGGGTATCGTTACGCTCTTTACCAACCTTACCGCGGCCATCGGATTCGGCGTCTTCTTCTTCACCAAGAGCACCATACTGAAGGAGTTTGGCCTGGTAGCCGGTATCAATATAATGGCGATATTCGTTATCTCCCTGATATTCATCCCGGCCTTGTTCAGCTTCCTCAATCCGCCCAAAGGCCGCCACACCAGCTACCTGGAAAGCAAATGGGTAAACAAGTTGCTGATAACACTTACCCGCTGGGTGTTCAACCACCGCATGTGGGTTTATGCTGTTACAGTATGCATATGCAGTGTCTCTCTCGCTGGTGTACTCCGCCTGCAAAGCGTCGGTCACATAGTGGATGACCTTCCTAAAGATGGCAAGGTGTTCCAGGATCTGAAATTCTTTGAGAAAAACTTCCGTGGGGTAATGCCCCTGGAAATAGTGATAGACACGAAAAAGAAAGGTGGCGTGACCTTAAAAGTGATGACCAACATGGATGAATTGGTCGCCTACCTCAACACCTTTCCGGAGATAGGTCATTCGCTGGCAATCTCGGAGGGTATCAAATTCGTGCGCCAGGCCTTCAATGGCGGAGATAGCATCTACTACAGCATGCCCACTATCGATGCCATAGAACTGCAGCCGTACCTCACCGCCAAAGGCGACAAGAAGAGCCAGTTCACCAGGCTGCTTTCGGCTTTTATGGATAGTACCCGACAAAAGACTCGCATCAGCGTGAATATGGCCGATGTCGGCTCCAAGCGCCTGCCGGTGCTGCTCGATAGCATCCGTCCGAAAGTGTACGAGCTGTTCGATACGTCCAGGTACGAGGTTACCTTCACGGGTACCAGCGTGGTCTTCCTGGAGGGCAGCAAGTTCATCATCAATAGCCTGCGCGATAGCCTGATACTGGCCTTCCTGATGATCTTCGGCTGTATGATAGTGCTCTTCAGATCGTGGAAGATACTGGTGATATCCATGGTGGTAAACATAGTGCCGCTGCTGATAACGGCGGGCATCATGGGGTGGATGGGCATACCCGTGAAACCCTCTACAGTGTTGGTTTTCAGCGTAGCACTGGGTATAACCATAGACGTCACCATTCGTTTCCTGGTAAACTTTAAACAGGAGCTGCAGCGCCACGACGACGGTATAGCCAACAATGTAGAGCGCACCATCCGCGATACAGGGCTCTCTATCATTTACACCTCGCTGATACTCATTGCAGGCTTTGGGGTATTTGCCCTGTCAGACTTTGATGGCACCAAGTCGCTGGGATACCTGACATCGCTGACTTTGTTGCTGGCTATGGTGACCAACCTAACCCTGCAGCCGGCGCTCCTCCTCTGGATGGATAAAGCGGAAAAGAAGCGTGCTGCGATACTGCTCGACGAAAACGACGACGAGCCGATACAATTGTAATTTATAGATTTGAAACAGATGCATTAACGGAAAATAAAAAGCCGCTCCCTCGGGAGCGGCTTTTTATTTTGTAACGATAAGTCTTATTGTTTGATCAATTTGTAAACCTGTTTGCCCTGCGGACTGCTCACTGTCATAAAATACATTCCGGGTGAAAGTTCTGCCACCATTTGAATACAACAACGATTCACGTTCCGCCCAAGCCTGTCACGCGCAAGCAGACCCGCACAAGCACATAGTGTCAGCACACCTTCAAGGTGTCAGACACGTCACAAGCCCTCCCCCGATCATGTACACCAGCAAAGTCCCTGCCCCGGAAGAGCTACACGATCCCAACTGATTTCCTTTCGTAACTTAGTCTTATGACTTTCGACAACTACACCATCCGCCTCATCAATGAAGACGAGGGAGACAAATTCTTCCGCATTATGGACAGCAACCGTAAACGCCTCGAAGATTATTTCGCCGGCACCGTAGCAAAGACCCGTACGATAGAAGACACAAGAGCCTATGTTACGGAAATGGGCGAACGAATAAGGAACAAAACCTACCTGCCGTTTGTAATAGTAGACAACACAACGGGTGAGTTCACAGGCCTGGTAGATGTAAAGAATATCGACTGGAACGTGCCCAAGGCAGAACTGGGCTGTTTTTTCGATGGGAATCACACAGGAAAGGGGCTTGCCGAAAGGGCCTTGCGCTCTGTGTTAGAGCACCTGGAGAGTGAATACAAATTCATCAAGTTATTCCTGCGCACGCACGAGGGAAATACCACCGCCCGCAAGCTGGCCGGGAAATGCGGATTTGAACTGGAGGGCCGCATCAGGAAGGACTATAAGACTACCGGTGGAGAAGTGATAGACTGCCTCTACTATGGCAGGATAAATGACTAACAAAATTTCTTACCCTTTGTGTGATCTTTCCCCTTTTTCTGCTACTAATGATGTATAAAAGCTTGAATGCAGGCAGATAACACAGCAAACATCTTCATAGAAACCATTCATGAGCATGAGCGGCTGATATACAAGATATGCAGTATATACGCTGAACACAGTGATGACAGGAAAGACTTATACCAGGATATTGTTCTGCAGGCCTGGCGCGCCTGGCCTAAGTTCCGGGCTGAAGCAAAACTGAGTACCTGGCTATACAGGATAGCTCTTAATACAGCCATTGGTCGCAAACGTAAGCCTGCTGTGAAAGCACACGTCGGAGAACATATACTGATGGATATAGCCGACCCCATAGACGATACGGAACATGAAGCATATAAGCAGCTGCACTCCGCAATAAGCAAACTCAACGAGCTGGATAAGGCTTTGGTGCTTTTGTACCTTGAAGATAAAAGCCATCAGGAAATAGCGGATATCATGGGTATAACCGTCAGCAATGTAGGCACCCGGATGATGCGGATCAGGGATAAAATGAAAAAAATAATGTTCAATACTTAATTAAAGCAGTCATGGACATAGATAATATGAAACAAATGTGGCAGCAATACGATGCTGAATTGAAGAGAAGTAATATGCTTAATGAAACAATGATGCGGAAGGTATTGGAAGACCGTTCTTCAGCTAAAGCGCGAAATCTCTCGGTATGGGAATATTTATCACTTGCTGTTTGCGGAGTATTGATACTGGTATTTGCTGCAATGTGGCATAGAATGAAGGAAACGCCGGACTTACAAGCCTTCTATTTTATAGACTTCGTGCTATGTGTTGCAGGGCTCAGCTGGAATGGCTACAAGCTAAGCCTGATCAATAGAATAGATTCCAATGGCAGTGTAATAGATACGGCGAGTCTGGTGACCAGGCTCAGACTGATGACTATGAAGGAAAAGATAGGGAGCATAGTACTGATGCCGCTGCTGATCTGTTGTATGGTACCGGTATTGCACAACTGGATACACGGCGGTAGCGCTTTCGATCATCTTAACGCCTACATTCCGCGTGCCATTGCAGGATATTTAATCGCAGTAGTACTGACAGTCTGGCTCTATAATCGTTTTCTGCTAAGAGACATTCGGGCGATATCAGATAACCTGCGTGAGATAGATGCACTGAAGAGGGGCTGAAAAGTATGAAGTCACGGGATCTTCTTGAAACTGCAAAAAAGAAAATTCTGAATAGTATTAAAGGGGGTGGTATGGTCTTCTGTAATGCATTTAATTTTAGAAAAGTACTCTGCAAGCTTTTGTTGTAACTGCTCTTCAGAATACTGCGTGATATCCAGGCCGCTGCATTTTTTAGGCCCATTGTTGGAAAAGGTGCCAATGGTCATGTATGAGGTGACCGAACTGCCGGCGATAGACAGATACTTGCTTATCTGTTCAGGAGTAGTGAGAAAGTGGAAGGTTGCCCTGTCATGCCATATATCGTATCGCTCCTTCGGTTCAAATTCTGTTATGTCTGAATTTATCCACGTCACTTTTTCCGCAAGAAGACCCAATCGCATCTTTGCTCTTTCCAGTGCCTTTTCAGATATATCCAGCACCGTTACATTTGCATAGCCTTCAGCAACAAGATAGTCCACAAGTTTACTGTCTCCACCACCTACATCTATTATTCTTGCCGACTTTGGTAAATCAAAACTATGGATAAAGCTGAGCGATGTTTGAGGAACTTCCTGTGTCCAGCTAACTTCGTTGGGCTGCTTTGTAGAATATACGGTTTCCCAGTGCGCTTTTTTATCAGGCATACATTTCAGAATTAAAAAAAGAATGAAATTTTATTGTTGCATCGGATATCCTTTATCAATCCAGTCTACTTTCAGGTTTTTAGGCATATTGAGCAGTTTTACGTTATTAAATCCCATGTCCTTAGCCAGCTGAAAGGCAGGTCTTATATTAGGGCAATGCTCAAATGGACAGCAGCCACAATAAATTATCACCTCTTTGTTTTTTGGAAGTTTTTCCAGTTTTTTCTTTAAGGCAAGCATATTAACCTCGTCTTGGGCAGCGCCGATAAATAACGAGTTTTTAATTTTTCCCGAAGGGCCAATATTGAAAATGACAATATTCGTGAGATCATTCTTATTTAGCTTTTCTGCCAGCTCTGAAGGCGGCATTAACTCTTTGTGCGTCCAGGGTTCTTTTTTATTGTCCTTCTGAAACGCGGATAACATTACAAAGGCGGCTGCCAACGCACAAAAGCAGGTGATTATTCTTGTCTTCATGATATTGATTTTATCTTACTAAATACAATAGTTTGCTCTTCTATGTTATTTATAATCAGTTCGCGCATTAGTTGGCAAATCTTATATGCCTTGGGTGATTTGAGAGAGAAGTAGTTGCATCGGCTGTCTTTGCGTACTTTAAGAATGCCCACCTCTACCAGTATAGACAAGTTTTGTGACAGGGTTGACTTTAAACCGCCAATGTGATCCAATATCTCAGAAAAACACAATTCGCCATCTTTAAGGAGCTCAACAGCCTGCAGGCGTGAAGGGTTGCCAAGCGCTTTGCAAACCTCAGCCTGAAAGTCATAAATGTTCTTGTTTCGCATATAATAGTTCACAAAACTATGAACTATTGAACAGATTTCCAAGGGTATGCTGGAGAAATACAATAGCTGCAGTGTACTACTGCTGGCTTTGTGCAAAACTTCCCTCTTCAAAATTTCATCAGCTTACATTCACTTCGTAATTTTACATACGCTCAACGGTCATGCGCCTTTGGGACACCAACTATAAGCCATTATGTCTGTCATAAAAGGATTCCGCCCGGAAATTTTACGCCCATCCCCATTTCTATACCCGGTCATCAAAACAATGGAGCTATGGTAAACCTGAGTTAACCTATGGTGGAGGTATGGTTAACCTATGGTGGAGGTATAGTTAACCTATAAAGGAAGTATAGTCAACCTATAATGGAGGTATAGTTAACCTATAGTAGAAGTATAGCCCGCCCAAAGCGCTCCTGGAGCGGGTTTCATACCTGGCATTTACCCCCGTTCCCACCCGGCGGGGCTGTTTTATGCCTTTGGGAATCTCAATACAGCCGCGGGCAGGCTCTTCCTTCTTCAAAATGCCAAAACCGAAGCAAAGTTATTTTAGCTCCTGCTCATACTCTTCCAGCAGCATCTGGAGCTCAGAGATCATCATTGCAGTTGCGCCCCATATTACGGTTTCGTCCTGCAGTTTGTATGCGGGTACTTTACGGACAAAGCTCTTATCTGCGGGGGAAGTAACTATCACTTTGGTGATGCGCTCAGGATGGAATAATTCGGCGATGGGAACTTCTATGATATATTCTACCTCATCGGGACTCGGTGTTAATTCCGGTTTTACAGATGTATAGGCCATAAATGGGTGTACGTTGAAATTGCTTACCGGTATATATAGTGAGGACAGGGCGCCGATGATCTCAATATGATTTGCCGTCAGGCCTACTTCTTCCCAGGCTTCTCTCAGCGCTGTTGCTACCAGGTCTGCATCTTCCGGGTCGCATTTGCCGCCGGGGAAGCTTACCTGTCCGCTATGCGCGCTGCTATCTGCGGCTCTTTTCATCAGCAAAAGTGTAAGAATGCTGTCAACAGGATATAGCAATGCCAGTACAGCACCTTGCCTCGCGCTCTCGGGAATTTCACCGGGCATGGGCAGTACCCGGCCTGTCATGCGTTCCTGGGCTGTGATACCCGGAAGTTCTTTTTGCAGCCGTTCTTTCAGCCAGTTGATGAGTGGTGTGTGCGCCAAGTCTATTCGTCTTTGAAGCCTATCTTAATGTGTGTGCCATCGCAGTACGGCTTGTTAGCGGAAGCGCCGCAGCGGCAGAAGGCAGTAGTGCGGTTCTTCTTTATTTCGTTGCCATGCTTGTCCTTGATGGTGATGTTTCCGTAAACCAGGAGAGGACCATTTTTGCTTACTTCTATAAGGGTGTCTACCTCTACATCCTTATGCTCATTTTTATCTGCACTATTGCGATAGCAGCTCAGCGCGCCGGAAGGGCACTTTTCCACCTGTGCCATTATTTCCTCGGTGCTTGCACCCAGTATATTTACCCAGGGCCGCTTCCGTGGATCAAAAACAGAGATCAGACCTGTCCAGCATATTTTGGAATGTATGCATTGGTCGGGCTTCCATACTACGGTTACTTCGCCATTGCTATATTCTTTAGTTGTTTCCGCCATTGTTGCCGTTTTTTGAGTTTCCTTGCTGGGCTTGTGTGAGTGCGTCTATGCGTTGCTGCATCATCTGCATCATGTCCAGTTGCAGGTGAAAGAGCTCGTCGGTGTTTCTAGTCTGGTATTGCAGCAGGTGGTCTAACTTTTCGTGCAGGGAGCGTATTTCACTTTCCGCCTTCACATTCACTCGAAAGTCATATTCAGCATTTGCCCTGTCCTTATCTTCCTGCCGGTTCTGGCTCATCATAATGATGGGTGCCTGGAGGGCTGCGAGGCAGGAGAGCGCCAGGTTCAGCAAAATGAACGGATAGGGATCGAAGGCCCTGTCTTGCAGAAAGGTAGCATTCAATATCATCCATAAGACCATTACGGATAAAAAGATGCCGATAAATTTCCAGCTGCCACCAAATTCTGCAATCCTGTCAGCCCAGCGCTCGCCTGTTGTTGGCGGTTTTTCCTCTAGGCTGAAGTTGATCTCTTCCATTGCCTTTTCCTCGGTGTACTCGTTCTCTATGCGCCGCTCCAGTTTCCTGTGCAGCCTTGTCTCTTCGTCGGCTTTGCTGCTTATGTAGTTACGCATCAGCTCCTGCAGGGCTACAAAGGAAACAAAGCTGTTCTCATTCCATTCGCCCTCGTTGCATTTGAGGAATTCTTGTACGGAGGGCCTAAGCTGTGCCCAGCTTAAGCCCTCTGTCTCTTCTACCAACACACCTGTAATGCAGCACTTCTGTTCCATATATTAAATATACTAAGCATTACTGTATACATATCCTGCCCTTACATGGTCATGGGAACCTCTATCAGCAGTATATCACTGTCT
>CAMPKR010000003.1 GCA_946887345.1 uncultured Bacteroidota bacterium
GTGTAGATGAGATGATGTCATTACCATATAATGTGAAGATGCAGACTGAACGGGAAGGTGAGTGGACAGATATATGGATAGGAGATGTAAATGAACAAAACCAGATGATCTGGCAACCACCGATGAACGGTGGCGGAGACTCTGTGAAGGCGCTTGACAGCGTATTCAACTTTTCGTTGCGCGAGCTGGGCTGGGTGAATTGTGATGTATTCTATGAATACAATAACCCAAAGACTACGATCACAGTTACAACACTAAACAATCCCGGTGCCATGGCTACCTACCTGGGAGGTACCGGTGAAACATTTGTGCTATTCTGTGCCCAGGGTGAGAACGTAGTGGCACAGCTCTACACACCCGCTGGAATCAACACCGTGAAAAGTTATGATGAAACGATGCCGATAGGAGTGACAGGTCGTTTATTTGCTTTCTCTATAAAAGACGGTAAATGTTATATGGCTAAACAGGATGTGACGATAAGCGCGAATATGATGAGCACGTTGAGCCTGGCCGAGGTGACAGAGGAGGTTTTGGCTGATGAAATAGAGGCGCTGGACAGCTATTAGGCTTAGTATTAAAGAATAGAGATTGATTTTTGGTTTAGAAGTCGGCATTGAAGACCAATGCCGACTTTTTCTGTGTTAAGAAAACCCTAAATCTGCTTGTTTCAGGGGGGAATGAGGATAAAAAATATGCAATTAACCCCAAAGGTGGGAGATGTTTTATTCGTCTTAGTAGTAGATTTGGTTCATAAGGCGGTAATATCAGTATTCTTTCTTTCAGCCTTTAGAAAAGAATATGGAAACATCTCAAAGCAGGGCGGATTGCCGAAAAGCCGCAACAGAGTAGGCATATTAATTAAACGTATATTCTATGAAAAGGCTATTGATCTTAGGTTTGGCAACGTCAGTGCTGTTTACGGCTTGTAAGAAGAGCGAGTCGGTACAGGTTCAGGTCCCTGCATACATAAGTGATGCAAACACATTTGTTCAGAAGTTTGGTCCGCAGAAGCAGTATCATGCTATGTCGACCTCTGAGCTCCCCAAAACGATAACACTAGACAACGGAACGAAAATAACAGTGCCCGCCGCAGCTATACAGATGAACGGCAACTATATAGCCGGTAATTTAACCGTGGAGGCACTGGAGTTTCTCAAACGTAGCGACATAATACTTGGCGGGGTGAATACCAACCATATTGACGGCTCACCGATTGAGTCGAAAGGTATGCTGTCGATAGATATTATCCAAAATGACAAAAAAGCTGACCTGGCGCTGCAAAACCTGATGAATGTATCTATACCCTCGGTAAACGGCGGGTATGTAAAGATCATAGGCGGCAATGCTAATGCTGACGGACAGGGCCAGATGGCATGGGGACCACAGATGATAGATTCCATTAACTCTGACGGCAGCAGCTATAGTTTCCAGACTATGATGATAGGCTGGCTGAACTGCGGTAGCTATTTCGCCCATCAAAACAGCATCACTACAATTAAGGCCATGCTGACCAATAACCCGGGTGATATGGCAACGAGCCGCGGCCAGACAGGACACACGTTTGCCTACTTCTGCCCGAAAGGCAGCAACGTGGCGCTACAGCTTTATGGTACAGGAAGTGCCAACGAAGTAAGTTCTAAGGTCAGCGCAGTGCCCATGAATATAGAAGGAAAACTGGTAGCTTTTAGTATAAAAGACAACAGGTTCTACTATTCAGAAGGGACAATTGTATCGGGCCAGAAAAACCTGGAGGTGCTTAACCTGGCGGAAACAGATGTGGCAAGCCTGATAAATAAGATCAAAGAATTGAATACCTACTAACACACACGCAAATAATAGTACCAAGAAGGGAATGATTTTTCATTCCCTTACTTTTTGTATTTCCAGTGACGGCTTTTGCCTTCAGAGATCCATTCCATGGCAGTAGCCAGGCGTTTGTCGCGGGTTGCCTCTGTTTTTGCTTCCTCCAACCACTCAATATATTCATTTCTTGCACTAGGGCTGAAAGCTTCAAAGGCAGCAGCGGCCTTTTTGTTCCTTTTAAGCGCAGTCTCGAGATAGGGTGGCGTTTTGCCGGATTTTTTTGCCTGAGCTTTTTTGGGAGCTACAGGCATTTTTATGCCTGCGTCGTTCAGCTTCATGGCCTCTTTTATATATTCCTTAATAATTTTATCGGAGGGCAGATCGTCCCTGGATGTAACCTTACCGAAGCTGCCCATAGAGGTTTTGCCGATAGTATTGAGCACTCCATGCGGATCTTCCATTAGGGTAGCCTTAAAGAAGCCAAAGCTGCAATGTTGTTTGAAAGAGGCCATGGAACAAAGGATAGCCCCTTTATAGTCAAAGTGGGGAAAGCCCCATTTTATGGTTTCCTCGCAGGCCGGGCAGGCAGCATGCACCAGTTTCCGAAGGTGAGAAAGGATAGGCTGGGCAAAGTCGGCTGATTTGGCTATGTAGAGGTCGATGCGTTGGTCGGTCTTTGGCATGGCTGATGCTTTTTGTAATACTACAAATTTAAGCCGATCGCGGGTTCTTCAAAATTGCCTTTTGGCCTTGACTTTCTTTAATTCCGCCGTACCTTTTGGGATATGAAACATCTGATCATAATACTACTGATGCTGGCCGGCCATACAGCCAATGCCCAGAAATATGTGCTGGTGATACACGGCGGTGCGGGGTCGCTAAAACCCGGAATGGTGTCGGCCGAGCGAGAGAAGGCCTATAATAAAGGACTACAGAATGCCCTGGATGCCGGAGAGAAGATACTGGAGAAGGGCGGAACTGCGCTAGATGCAGTGGAGGCGGCTATAAAGGTTCTGGAAGATGATTCCCTTTTCAATGCTGGCCGTGGGGCCGTATTTACGAGCGAAGGGAGGAATGAGCTGGATGCATCCATAATGGACGGCAGGACACTGAAGGCCGGTGCCGTGGCCGGTGTGACCACCGTGAAGAACCCGATAACAGCAGCGCGGACGGTGATGGAGAAAAGTCCGCACGTGCTGATGGCAGGTAAGGGAGCGGAAAAGTTTGCTCAGGAGAAAGGATGCACTATAGTTTCGCCTTCTTATTTCCGCACAGAGGAACAATACAGGAGCCTGCAGAACGTGAAGCGTTCGGAAGCAGAGAAAAGATCAGATAAGGGGAAAGGCATGCTGGGCCAACCTGAAAACCGCGATTGGAAATATGGTACTGTAGGTGCTGTTGCCCTGGATATGAGCGGTAACCTGGCGGCGGGGACCAGTACCGGTGGCATGACCAATAAGTCCTTTGGCAGAATAGGAGACAGCCCGATAATAGGAGCCGGTACCTATGCCGACAACAAGACTGCAGCTATCAGCTGCACGGGTTGGGGAGAATATTTTATACGCCTTGTGATGGCTAAGAGCATCTGCGACAGGGTGGAGCTAGCGGGCATGAGCCTGGAGGAAGCTGCCGGGGAAATGATGATGCATAAACTGCCTGAGCTGGGCGGGGACGGCGGCATGATAGGGCTGGACAGGAAGGGGAATATAGTGAGCTACTTTAATACCGCAGGAATGTTCAGGGCTTATGTGAAGAGTAACGGGGATAGTGAAGTTAGAATGTATAAGGATTAGGTTGAAGAAGGTGAGTCTCATACTTTCATTCATGCTTTTCTGGCAGATCACATCGTGGTGTCAGAGAGATGTGCTATTTGATCTTGACTATTGCAAAAACCTTTACAGGGCCGACTCTTTTCACAGTATAAAAAGCTATGACAGCGCTCTGCGCTACTATCGCGACATTGCTTATTCCAACTCAGTATTCAGGGAGGACAGGACGATGTATGTGAGCATATTTGAGTGCTTCAGAGGGAAGGGACAACTGGACAGCGCTTTTTATTTTGTGCATCGGGCTCTGGAGTACGGACTTCACTGCCTGGTCGACAACCCCACTGGTCAATGTGAAATCGGTCCGGGATACCTGGTGTTTGATAAGAAGCGGAATGACCTACTTGCCAGGATGTACCGCGAGAATAACCGGGTGAATAGCTTCGACAGCTCATTGTACAAGCAGATAAAAGCAATGATTGATAATGATCAGGCTGCCAGGCTAACAGATGATAACCTTGGTGATGCGACTGGGCTGAACCGGGATAGTCTTTATGGGGCACTGCGGCAAGTAGACGGCCTCAATACAATGAACACCAAGGCGATTATACATAAACACGGGTGGCCAGGATATCATAAGTTGGGAGCAACAGGGGATAATGCTCTATGGGCGCTTGTGCAACACGCAGACCAGGATGTGGCCTTCCAGGAGTATGTGCTGAAGCTAATAGAGGCTTCTATCCTTGAGAATAATACGAACAGAAGGAACTACGCATATTTGTATGACCGGATATGTGTGAACAAGGGACTTCCGCAGGTATTTGGCACACAGGCCGACAGAAATGCTGATGAAATACGGCCACACCCGCTAAGAGACAAACAGAATGTAAACTACTACCGGCATGCCTGCGGCCTCGAAAGCATGGAAGCATATTTTGAGTATTTCAGAAGGCGATCTAGTAACAAAAATAAGAGGGGGAAATAGGATGACGAATGTATCAAAAATAAAGGCCTCACAGTTGTGAGGCCTTATACGTTGTGCTTTTTATCCGTGGTATATCTTATTCTTCTTACGATGAGAAACGCACCGGTGTGCGCAGCAGTGGTGATATCTGTGGCCATGGCGATGATAGCGGGCATGTGCACGATGATGCCTGCGCTCGTGACGGCAGCTGTGGCAATGATTGCGGCAGCTATGACTGCAATGCCTGCTGTGTCCGTAATATGCATTTCCTTTGTTAACCTGTATTGTGGTTGCCGGGGTATTCCTGGTTTCAGACTGTGCTTGTGCCTTTGCACCGAATAGGGTGAAAAGGGCAATCATCAATACTGCAAGGATTCTTACTTTCATACTTCTGTTTTTATGTTTATTGAATAATTACTCGTTTAGACTACAGCATGCACAAATAGTTTAAACCACACTCTCGTTTTATTCAATAGCTGCACCGGAGACTGTTACTAATCTTCCGGGAGATAAATTTACAGATATAAATTTAGCCGCCAAGTTTTTTTATGGCTTTTATTATGTCCACTCCTTTTTTGAGAACGGGGGCAAAAAGGTCGCCTTTTTTCTCGAGGCGCTTAAATATGTTCTTGATGTTATAGTCCCCTGGGGAGATGCCCGGCTTAACCTCCTTCCAATCGAGTGGGGTAGAAACGGGTGCTCCGGGCTTGGGGCGGGCACTGTAAACAGAGGACAAGGTCTGTCCCGGGCGGTTTTGAAGGTAGTCAATGTAAATATTGTCGTTGCCTCTTTTCTTTAAGGAACGTTCGAGGCTGGTGAAGCCCGGAAGCTGTTCCTGTGCCAGGATGGCTATCATGTGTGCAAACTCGCGTGCCTGCTCATAGGTATATTTGGCAGCAAGGGGTACGTAGACGTGGAGGCCGGTAGCGCCGGACGTTTTGCAGTAGGATGGGCAACCAGCGGTTTCCAGTATATCGTGAATGACATGAGCAGTCTCCACCACCTGGTCGAAGGTGTTGTTATCGGAGGGGTCGATATCCATCACTATATAATCAGGATGATCCGGAGCCTGGACTTTGGAATTCCACGGATTGATCTCAATGCAACCGAGGTTGGCCATGTAGATAAGCGTGGGCTTATTGTTGCATACGATATAGTTTATCTCTTTGTCGGCGCTTTCTGAGAACATTTTATAAGTATCTACCCACTCCGGAGCCTGGTCGCCGGCATCTTTCTGAAAAAAGCCTTCGTCCTTGAGGCCATTGGGTGTGCGGCGGAGGGATTCGGGTCGGTCCTTTAGATACTTTCCTATGTACTTGTATATTTTGTCGTAGTACTCAATGAGGTCACCCTTGGTAAAACCCTCGTCGGGCCAGAAGATTTTATCCAGATTGGAGAGCTTTAATTTCCTGCCGCCGATTGTTTGTTCTTTATCCATGATCTCTTCTTTGCTTTTTGAAGGTTTAGTGGCCTTTCTATCCTGTTCGGTATTTACTTCTTCAGATTCCTTGTCTATGCGCAGTCCCATGAAGACCGGATGCCTGCGGATACCATCACTGGTAATCTCTGTAAATTTAAGATTGCAAACCAACTCTGGACGTAGCCAGGTGACCTTGCCGTTAACGGGTATTTTGACATCGAAGGGTGAATCATCGCTTTTATACTGCTGCATAAGTTCGTATACCTCCTTCAGCATCTTGTGATTGAAGCCGGTTCCTGTATGACCGATGTAAGTAAGTTTTCCCTTGTTGTACATGCCCAGTACAAGAGCGCCGAAGTACTTTCTTCCGCCGCGGGGAACGGTGTAACCGCAGATAATGGCTTCTTCTGTTTGTACCTGTTTTATCTTCAACCACTCGTCCGTGCGGCGGCCTTCATAGTATTTGCTGTTGGCTTTTTTTGCAATCATTCCTTCAAGTCCGTGTTTGCCTGTGACTTCGAAAAATTCTATTCCCTTTTCTTTTACGTGATCACAATAGCGAATGATATCGTTATTGGCGGGTAATATTTTTTGAAGGGCTTCTTTGCGTGCTAATAATGTCTTTTGTTCAATTGACTTTCCGTTGATCTGCAAACAGTCGAAGACGTAGTATACCAGGTGGGTTGTAGAGGGGTTGAATTGCTGGAGAAGTTGGAAATTTGGCTTTCCGTTCTCATCGAGGGCAACAATCTCTCCGTCTATAATTGCTTTCTTTTTTATTTTTTTGAGGGCTTCATATACGTCAGGATACTTTGCTTCAAAAGAAAGGCCATTTCGGGAATAAAGACGGGTGTTTTCTCCATCCAGTTCGCAGACAGCACGGTAGCCGTCCCATTTTATTTCAAACACCCAATCAGCACTGTCGAAAGCTGCATCGTGCAGCTTAGCCATCATTGGGGTAATAAATTCATTGTATTTGCTGCTGACTTTACGATCTATAGTTTCTACCGCTTTAGTATTTACTTTTTTTTTATCGCAGTTTTGCGGGTTGCTGCTTTCTTAGCCGGACGTGCAGATTTTCTTGCTTCGCGCCTTGCTCTTTTTTCAGCCGAGTATTTGAGAGATGATTTTTTGGCGAAAGTTTCGGCAGTGTATTCTTCATCAGTGGCGTATTTATCACGGTGCTTTATGAGCAGCCAGCTATTGTCTCCACGGCCACGGGTGTGTACCAGAGCAAATTCGCCTTTGAGCTTTCTGCCATTCATTGTAAACTTGATGCTTCCTTTTTTCAGGTCTTTTAAGAAATCTTTTTCTGTGACGATGTTTCCGTTTTCGTCTATGGGTTCATAGGTGCCATGATCCCAGATATCTACGTGGCCGGCGCCATAGTTGCCTTCGGGAATATCACCTTCAAACTTCCCGTATTCAATAGGGTGGTCTTCTACCATCATGGCGAGGCGCTTGTCGGCCGGGTTTAAAGAGGGCCCCTTAGGAACCGCCCAACTTTTAAGTACCCCATCGGCCTCCAGGCGGAAGTCGTAATGGAGATGCGATGCATCGTGACGCTGAATAACAAAGGTTAATTTTTCCTTTGCTTTTTGCACCTTGCCTGCGGGCTCCGGAGTTTCGTTGAAGCGGCGTTTCTTTTTATATGCGGTCAGTCCCATTATGAAGCTTTTTTACGACGGGTTGTAGGGATTTTTTTGGAACCTTCAAGGCTTTCCTTGAGCTGACCCATAATATCCTTGGACTTATTCTTCACCATCTTGATCTTAGGCTCGGGCAAGTTCTTGCCTTTTGCGCGGGCCTTAATAAGTTTCATCAGTTCGTTGTCGTAATTGTCCTTGTATTTGGAAATGTCGAAGTTTTTGGGTGTAAGCTGTGCAATAAGAGCCTTGGCCATTTTCAACTCAGCTGGCTTTACCTCGGTACGTTGGGTAGGTATATTGAGGTCTTTATAATCGCGAATTTCTTCGGCGAAGCGAAGGCGGAGCAGGAGGAGCATGTTATCCTGGGCCTTGAGTAGGCAGAGATTTTCTTTGGTACGCATGACGAACGAACCGACCGCTACCTTGCCGCTATCGCGCAGGGCCTCACGGAGGAGAGCGTAGGCGCGTTCGCCGCCTTTTGCTGGCTCGAGGTAATAAGGAGTTTCATAAAAGGTTGTATCTATTTCCCCCTCATCTACAAACTCCTGTATCTCTATCTGTTTGCTTTTTTCGGGGCTGGCTTTTTCGAAATCCTCATCGGTGAGGACTACGTATTTGCCGTCAATTTTATACCATTTTACTATATCGCCCCAGGCAACTTCTTCGCCGGTGTCTTAATTTACACGACGATACTTGATATTAGCGTGATCGTGTTTATCGAGCATATCGAGACCTAAAGAACTGCTCTGAACGGCACTGAATATCCTGACAGGGATATTAACCAGTCCGAAACCTATTGCTCCTGACCATATTGCGCGCATAATCTCAACTTTTCCCTAAAGCAATAAAAAATATGCCCAGAGGTTGAAGCCTAAAATTTTAGCAAATATTTGAGGGCTTTACGGGCTTATTTCAGTAAATTTAGGTAGACCACAAGTTGTATAGAAATATGAGGCATAAAACGAAGGTTTTACTATCCCTGGGTGCGGGCATTTTAATTGGTGCGGGAGCCATATTTGCTTTTGCGTTTCGCGAGATCAACGAGACTGAGGAACCGCTTAGCGTAAATGATGGCAGACTGCATTATAAGTGGTATGCACCTGAATTGCCTAAGTCAATCAACTTCGCCGGAGAGAAAGTTCCGCTGGAAAAATGGGAAGTGAAAGAGGCACTTGACAGGGAGCTACTCATTAATAGTTATTCTCATTCGAACACAATGTATGCGCTGAAACTGTCAAAGAGGTATTTCCCGATGATAGAGCAGCGACTGAAGGCTAATGGTGTGCCTGATGATTTTAAATATCTCTGCGTAGCTGAAAGCCATTTGCAAAACCAGACATCGAGAGCTGGCGCTGTAGGCTTCTGGCAGTTTATGAAAGATACAGGGCCGAGGTACGGACTTGTGATCAATGATGATGTGGATGAGCGCTATAATGTAAAGAAAGCGACCGATGCTGCCTGTATGTACCTGAAACAATCATATGCTAAATTTGGGTCGTGGACGGCCGCTGCAGCCTCTTACAATTGCGGGCAAGGTGGATATAACAGTCATACAACCTTTCAGCAGGTGAGTAACTACTATGAAACTATGCTGCCTGAAGAAACTATGCGCTATGTGTTCAGGATAGTGGCACTGAAATATATTATCAGCGATCCGGCGAGGATGGGTTTTATACTGCAGCCCGGTGATGAATATAAACCCGTGAAGACACGCGCCATAACCGTAGACAAAAGTATTCCCGACCTGGCACAATGGTCGATAGATAATGGATCGAACTACAAGATGCTGAAGACGCTGAACCCATGGCTGCGCTCGCGTAATCTACCTGTACCTTCCGGCAGAACCTACGAGATAGAGCTTCCGGCTGGAAATATGTAATCTATTAGTCCCTTTTTTTGTTAGCTTTAAAGAAATTAAGGCAGTATGCGCGCCTTCCGTGCGGTAATACCTCTTTTTATCACAATTATTGTTGTTTTTCTGCTTAACAGGCCGCTGGGCAAGCTACCTGCATTAGGGAAGCTATTGGACCCCGTGAGCGGCTGCTGGGCAAGCGCTGAGGCAATAGATAAAGATTTTAGTGCCGATCTGCGGCTGCCGGGATTGAAAGACCTTGCTACGGTCTGGTTTGATGAAAGCCTGAAAGCGCATATACGTGCTAAGAATGATCATGATCTATACTATTTACAGGGATATGTTCATGCTTATTTCAGACTGTGGCAGATGGACCTGCAGACGAGAGCTGCGGGAGGACGAGTAAGCGAAATACTAGGTGAGAAGGCATTGGAGTTTGACCGGATGCAGCGAAGGAAAGGGATGGTGTATGGAGCGGAGCAATCACTTTCTGCAATGGAAGAGGAGCCCCATACGAGGGCTATGCTGGATGCCTATACCAAGGGCATTAACGCCTATATTGGCAGGCTGAGTTATAAGGACTTCCCTGTAGAGTATAAGCTGATGGGCTTTAAGCCTGAGCCATGGTCGAACATTAAATCGGCGCTGCTGCTGAAGTATATGGCCGATGACCTGACGGGTTACACAGAGGACCTGCAGCTTACTATGCTCAGGGATGCTTTGTCGCCGAAGCTGTTTGAATTACTTTATCCCGGGAGGGATCTTACCAGTACGCCCGTAATTCCCACAGGAACTAAACATGATGATGCGATATTCGGCCAACCAGGTGCACCTGAAGGAGATATATGGGGTCACCTGGCTGAGGCTGATTTTATACAGCAGGATAATGAGGGCAAGGGTAGCAACAACTGGGCGCTAAGCGGTTCGCGAACTAAATCGGGGGTACCCATACTTTGTAATGATCCGCATTTGGGATTGAATCTGCCATCACTTTGGTTTGAAGTGCAGTTGCAGGCGCCGGGTATTAACGTATACGGAGCCTCACTGCCGGGAGCACCAGGAGTGATCATAGGATTCAATGACAGCATATCCTGGGGTTTTACCAATAACTATCGTGACGTCAAAGACTTTTACACCATTGAGCTGGCCAATGGTGGCGAGAGGTACATGTTTGGAGGGCAGAAAGCTACGTTTAGCAAAAGGATAGAGCATATAGATATTAAAGGCGGGACATCTTTTGATGATACAGTGCTTTATAGTGTGCATGGACCTTTGCTATACGACAAACGTTTTTATGGCAAAGAGGGAATTAAACGTCCAATTGCGCTTGCATGGATGGCGCACAGGCCCAGTAATGAACTATATTCTATCTATATGCTGAACAGGGCGAGGAATTATGATGGCTTTGTAAGCGCTATTATGAGCTTTCACAGTCCGGCGCAGAATATGGTGTATGCTGACAAGGCAGGTAATATCGCGCTTTGGGGGCAGGGCCAGTTTATTAATAAATGGGAGAACCAGGGACGGTACCTGATGAATGGTTCCATAAACAGCACGCGCTGGGGAGCTGAAATACCAACAAGACAAAATCCGCATGTATTTAATCCTGAGCAAGGGTTTGTGAGTTCGGCTAATCAGACAGTGACGGACACCACCTATCCCTATTGGTATAACGGTTATTTCTATGAACTGAGAGCCTGGCGTATTAATCAACAACTGGCAACAATGAATGGCGTAGGAGTGGCCGATATGTTTAAACTGCAGCAGGACACCTATTCTATCCTTGCAGCGAATGTGTTGCCGGTGATGCTGAGTAACATCACGGCCAAAGACGACAAATACTTAACTGAACTCAGAAAATGGAATTACCAGTTATCAGCAAATAGTGTTGCTGCTTCTACCTTCCAGCTGTGGTGGCACTACCTGTATGCGAACGCATGGAAGCAATTGGTAGAAAAAATTCGCCTGCCATTGCCACCATCTACTGAGCGGACAATGCGTTTGCTGACCAGTGATAGCAGTTATTTTATGAGTTTGCCAGAGTTGGTAAGTAAGAGTTATCAAGAGGCCATAGATAGTATTGGCAGAGTGAAAAATGGTGAAGAATGGTATAACGTGAAGAACACTACCATCAGTCACTTGGCGAAGCTGCCTGCTTTTAGCTATAGCGGTCTGGAAGTAGGAGGCTGGGGCAATACCGTGAATGCCGTGAAAAGCAACCACGGGCCATCGTGGAGAATGGTGGTGCAGATGAGTGCTGAGACTGAAGCTTACGGTGTTTATCCCGGAGGGCAATCTGGCAACCCGGGTAGTAAGCACTACGGAACGTTTATAGATAAGTGGGCCAAAGGGGAGTATTATAAATTGCTATTCTTACCGTCGAAGGATAAACAGGATAGTAAGGAGATAAAGTACACCTGGAATGTAAAAGCAGAGTAATGAGATTGATAGCAAGCATATTGTCCATAGCGATCTTAGCGGCAGTTTGCACCTGGTACTTACCATGGTGGATGATAGCAGTAGTATCTGCTGTGGTGGCTTTTGTGATCAATATGAGTAATGGGAAGGCATTTTTTTCGGGCTTTTTCGGTATTGGCCTTTGTTGGACTATTATTATTCTCAATCTAGATATACAAAACGACCACATTCTTTCTTCCAGGATGGCGGGTCTGTTCTCCCTGCCCGGCTACGGATTGTTTATATTGGTAAATGTGATGACTGGCGCACTTGTAGGCGGATTAGCTGCCTGGAGCGGTGCCGCATTAAGGAATGGTTTTATGAAGTGATATCTATCTTTGATCCTGATGCCGATCCGTATACAACGATATATAGCGATTCTTTCGCTTGTTCTTTTCCTTGGAAAGTTGTGGGCATGGTACCTGACGAGTTCTGTGGCTATTCTTACTGATGCGCTGGAAAGTACGGTGAATGTGATCACGGGTTTTATTGGCCTTTATAGCGTGATGCTGGCTGCGAAACCGCGTGATACTAATCATCCTTACGGCCATGGCAAAGTGGAGTTTATTTCTTCAGCTATTGAGGGAGCGCTTATTGGGATAGCCGGTCTTTTTATCATCTATGAAGCGGTAGCACAACTACTTTATCCGCGTGCAATAGAAAAGTTAAACACTGGTATTATCATCACCATGATAGCCGGTGTTGTCAATTTTGTATTTGGACGGTATGCGGTGAGTGTAGGTAAGAAAAACCGGTCGCTGACGGTGGAAGCTGCGGGCAGGCATTTGCTTTCTGATGCTTATTCTACTATTGCTATTGTAATTGGTCTGTTACTTCTGCTGTTTACGGGCTGGCAATGGCTGGATAGTGCTATAGCAATTGTATTCTCTGTTTTCATTATTGTAACAGGTTATAAGGTACTTCGCCGCTCGTTGGCTGGCATTATGGATGAAGCTGACCTGGCACTATTGAAGAATGTGGTAAAAGTATTGCAGGCACAAAGAAGAGCGCAGTGGATAGACCTCCACAATCTTCGCGTGGTGCAGTATGGAGAGGTGCTGCACATTGATGCGCATATGACTCTGCCCTGGTATTACCGTGTAGCTGCTGCAGAGAAAGAAATACACGCCCTGGAAGAACTGATCCGCCAGCATTTTGGCGGAAAAGTAGAGCTCTTTATACATATAGACGGATGTATGCCTTATTCGTGCAAGCTATGTGCTATAGAAAATTGTCCCGTGAGACAAGAGGCATTTAAAGGACAAATAGAATGGAACCTTGAAAATGTATGGGCCAATAAGAAGCATGGGGAAATAAGCAACTAACTATATCCTCAGAACAAACCATCACCGCCTTCTTCGTAACCTTTATCTACTAGCCAGTCACGGCTGTCAGCAGCGGCGGTAGCCAACTGATCGCATCGGTTATTGTTTACATTGTCAGCATGACCTTTTACCCAGACGAATTTTATCCTGTGGCGGTTGTGATGCTGGAGGTATTGCATCCATAGATCGGCGTTCTTTTTGCCTTTAAAGCCTGTTTTCACCCAGCCGTGTACCCAGCCTTTTTCAACAGAGTTCACCACATATGATGAATCGCTGTAGATGATGATGTCAAGGCCCTCGCGGGTTAGTTGTTGTAAGGCTACCACTACGGCCATCAGTTCCATGCGGTTGTTAGTCGTTTTCCTGAAGCCCTGTGACAGCTCGCGGACCGTGCCTCCCCATTGCATTACTATGCCATACCCACCCGGTCCCGGGTTTCCCCTGGCTGCGCCATCGGTATAAATGATCAGTTGCTTCAACATGAATGAGCCTATTAGGCTTATCTTTAGGCCCTAAAATTATAGGATTGACGGACAAAATAAAAGTTGGCGCAGTGAGTTACCTCAATACCAAGCCACTGCTGTACGGAATAGAGCGAAGCAAAGTAAAAGACGAAATAGAGTTAAGCCTTGATTATCCCTCTGAACTGGCCAGGAAATTGCAAGAGAATGAAATAGATGTGGCCCTGGTTCCGGTAGCCGTTATACCCACTATACCATCGGCCAGGATTATTAGCGACTATGGTATAGCTGCCGATGGTGAAGTAGCCTCTGTAGCCATTTTCAGCCAGGTGCCGATAGAGGACATAGAAGCGGTATACCTCGACTACCAGTCGAGAACATCGGTGAAACTTGCACAATTACTTTTAGAACAATTCTGGAAAAAGAAGGTTGAGTATAAGCCCGCCACCGAGCATTATATTGATTACATAAGCGGAAACAATGCCGGAGTGATAATAGGGGACAGGGCGCTGAAACAAAGAACGAATTTTGAGTATATATATGACCTTGCTACCGCGTGGAAGGAATTTAGCGGCCTCGATTTTGTCTTCGCGGCGTGGGTTGCCAATAAAAGCCTGCCCGAAGCATTCCTGTCGAAATTCAATGCCGCCAATGCTACGGGGCTTAATCAACTGGACGAAGTAATAGCTGAAAATCCTTTTCCGTATTATGATCTTCATACATACTATACCGACAACATAAAATATCGCCTGGATGAAGCCAAACTTAGCGGGATGAACAGATTCCTGGAGCTGATAAAAGCATCATAGGCATTGATTATATAACTATTTTCGCTGCTCTTACGTGTTTTGATAATTTTGCTAGCTAACTAATATATATGTCATCCGGCATAACACTTATAGAATGTCCGCGCGATGCGATGCAGGGGTGGAAACACTTCATAGCTACGGAGGATAAAGTAAAGTACCTGAATAAGCTACTGCAAGTGGGCTTTGATGTACTCGATTTCGGTTCGTTCGTATCGCCAAAGGCTATTCCGCAGATGGCAGATACCAAAGTGGTATTACCGCAGCTTGCTATGGGTAATTCAAAAACAAAGTTGCTGGCTATCATAGCCAACACAAGGGGGGCAGAAGATGCAGTTCAATATGAGCAGATACGGTACCTGGGATTTCCTTTTTCTATTTCGGAGACATTTCAAAAACGTAACACTAATAAGAGCATAGCTGAGTCTCTACTGCAGGTAGAAGAGATACAGAAGCTTGCTGTTAACAGCTCAAAGGAAGTAGTGATCTATATCTCTATGGGCTTCGGTAATCCTTATGGCGATGAATATAGCGCTGATGTGGCCATAAAATGGGTAGAGCGGCTGTCGGCGTTAGGTATTAAGACTATCGCAATGGCTGATACAGTGGGGGTAGCCAGGCCCGGGACAATAGAGTATGTTTTCAGCAGCCTGGTGAAGGAGTTCAAAGATCTGAATATAGGTGCGCATTTTCACTCGACGGTTACCAGCTGGGAAGAGAAGATACAAACGGCCTATGATAACGGCTGCCTGCGCTTTGACAGTGCTATAAAAGGAATAGGAGGCTGCCCGATGGCTGAAGATGAACTGGTGGGAAATATCGCTACCGAGAATATCATCGACTGGTGTGATAAAAAAGGTATTCCTTTGCAGATAGACCGCAAGGCCTTTGCAGAAGCCTGGCAGATGGCAGCTGGAATATTTATATAAGTAAATAGAGAGAGCGTTTCTTTTACTATTTAAATGAATTAAAATGTCCACTCACGGAGAAATAAAGCGCATAACCACCCATACGCTTCAAAGAATGAAACAGCAGGGTGAAAAGATCACGATGCTGACAGCATACGATTTTTCTTTGGCGCGTATATTGGATGACGCAGGGATTGATGTATTACTGGTAGGCGATTCGGCTTCCAATGTAATGGCGGGTCATGAAACCACCTTACCTATCACGCTCGACCAGATGATCTACCATGCGCAGAGTGTTGTTCGTGCCTGTGGCCGTTGCCTGGTGATCGTTGATCTTCCTTTCGGCAGTTACCAGGGCAACAGCAAGGAGGCTCTTAATTCTGCCATTCGTATAATGAAGGAGGCGGGCGCACACGGTATTAAACTGGAAGGTGGGGAAGAGGTAGAGGACTCGATAAAGCGCATTATAAGTGCAGGTGTACCTGTTATGGGTCACCTGGGACTTACTCCCCAGTCTATATATAAATTCGGTACTTACACAGTGCGGGCAAAGGAAGAAGAAGAAGCAGAAATGCTGATACATAATGCCAGGTTGTTAGAGTCAGCAGGTTGCTTTGCATTAGTGTTGGAGAAGATACCGGCCGCACTAGGCAAAAAAGTAGCGCATGCACTTACCATACCGGTAATAGGCATTGGTGCAGGTATGGATGTGGATGGACAGGTGCTGGTAATGCATGATATGCTGGGTATCACTAAGGATTTTTCACCACGCTTCCTGCGTAGGTACATGAATCTCTATGATGATATCAAGTCGGCTACCGAACGATATATCACAGATGTAAAAAATAAGGATTTTCCCAACGAACAAGAACAATACTAAGATGGTCAATACGGCGGCCTGGAAAGAACTTCACGAGGAACTGTCTGCAAAAGGTATAAAACTGGTAGCCGTTTCTAAAACCAAACCCGTTTCGGATATAGAGGAGTTGTATGGTCTGGGGCAGAGGGACTTTGGGGAGAACTATGTGCAGGAACTGTCAGAGAAACAGGCTCAGTTGCCGGCCGACATTCGCTGGCATTATATCGGGCACCTGCAAAGCAATAAGGTAAAGTATATTGCTCCTTTTATTGATCTCATTCATGCAGTAGATAGCTATAAGCTGTTGGCTGAAATTAATAAACAGGCTGAAAAGAACGGACGGGTCATAGATGTATTGCTTCAGCTTTATATTGCCGATGAAGAAACAAAATTTGGCCTTGATGAAACCGAACTTGAATCTGTTTTAAAGGAACACCAACAGAATGACCTGAGCAATGTTCGCATCTGTGGGTTGATGGCTATGGCTACCAATACCGGGAATGAAGCTAAAATCAAAACGGAGTTTCAGAAATTCAGATCAATTTTTCAGGGACTTAAAAGTAAGTATTTTGCCGGCGATGACCATTTTTCTATTTGTTCCATCGGCATGAGCAGTGATTACAAAATTGCGATTGAAGAAGGCGGAAACATGGTGCGCATCGGCAGCCTGCTATTTGGAGAGCGGGATTATTCCTGATTTTTTATCGCTCTTTGCAGTAGCTTATAACCGAAAACCGACAATATAAGCAGCCCGCTGATTATCCACCACAAAACGTTAAAGCCATAGTGATCCGCAATTTGTGCACCTGTTCCGGGTCCTAAAACCTGCGCTATAGACCAGGAGATGGTGTATAATGCGGCATATTGACCACGATTGTTGTCATTGCTTCTTCCTATCCAGAAGGTATTCATAAAGGGCATAGATAATATTTCTCCAACGGTGCATAAGAGCATAGCAAATATTGCCAGAACAGCTGTTCCCGGGAGTACGTTGAATACAAGAAAAGAAAGTGCAACTATGAATACTCCTGTTGAAATATAGCTTAACTCATTGCGTTTTCCTTCCAGCCTGTGCACGGTTACCATTTCGAAAAGGGCTATCAATACACCGTTCAGTGCCATTACAATACCTATGAATTGTTCGTTGAGCTTCAGGTCGTCTTTATAGAAAACCGGTATGGTTGTAAATAATTGGAAGAAACAATAGGCGAATACAGTATTTAACACAATGAACACCAGGTAGTGCTTGTCCTTGCTTGCCGACTGACTTTTATCTCTGATAACTGGTTCATGTTTTTTTGGTGTCTGGATATTCCGGCTGGGAGAAAGGACATTTAGTAACAAAATGGCGGCGCCAATGTTTGTAATGCCGTCTACCCAAAACAGGAGTTCGTAATTTCGGGAAGCGATAAAGCCTCCCAATGAACCACCTGCTGCCCACCCGAGATTAATAGAAAGTCTGTTTAAAGAAAAGGAGCGCGTTCTGTTCTCTTCGTTGCTGTATTGGGCTATAGCGATGGAATTGGCCGGGCGGAACGCATCATTAACCAGGCTGAGTAAAAAGGTAAAAGTGCAGATAAGAGGGAAGCTTTTCATCTGCCCCAGGATAATAAACAGGACGCCCCCGCCTGCAAGTGCTATTAGCTGTATGTAATAGAAACCAAATTTATCTGACAGGCGGCCGCCCAAGTATCCGCCGCAGATAGCGCCGACCCCAAACAGGGCCATTACAATTCCTGCGTGGGAAAGGCTGTACCCAAGGCTTTTAGTAAGATAGAGCGACATGAAAGGGATTACCATGGTGCCGCTCCTGTTAATGAGCATCACCAGCGAAAGCCACCAGGAAGCTGGGGTCAGTCCGCTATATGCATTCTTGTATATGCTTAGTAGTTTGCTCATCGGCTTGCAAAAATAACAATATGCAGCTGATGCTTATAAGTGATTTTTAACAATAGTTGCTATTTCCCTGCTGAAGACGGTTGCGCCGCTATCGTTCAGATGTACATCGTCCCTGAACAGCAGAGGATTTTTTAGGAAGACTGGATTTTGGCTATAATCGTAAAAAGGAATTTGCTCGCGGGCAAATATCTGTTTCATTCGTTTATAACTGTTATTACCGTCTATAGGTAACTGGAAATAGAAGGGAGACAGTATGGCTACAACTTTCACATTTGAGGCTTTGGCTAGTTGAACGGTCTTTAGCAAATAGTCTTCGTAAGTTTCACTTATCGGGCGTTGCTCCGGATAATCCTCCCCCCATTGCGGACTTTTAGAGATATTGGAATCAAGGGTGCCAATTAGCGGTTCATAACCCTGCTGGCTTGAATGCCCGATAGAAGTATAAGTATTCTGAAGTATGGTACCCATAAGGGAATTGTAAGGATATATATGGGAGACTTTGGCTTTAAGTAGTTCGTGATTATCGGAGAGATCAACGACAGCAGCAAGCCTCGGGTACTTATAGAGGAACGGTATCAGGTTAGTAGAAACCCTTTGGTTAACCAGAGCTGTGGTTTTATCTTCAGAGAGTTCATGGGGTGTCACGTCCAGTATCAGTACTTTAGGTTTATGTCGTTGGAAGCTAAGATCAAGCGTGGCGTAGATATAGGTGATTACCATTTCATCGCGACCACCGTTGAATGTTGTTAGTCCCGTTTCTTTTTCGAGTATGTCCGATCTGTAATGGTGAGATGCGCGGGAACTACCCATAATGATGAGGTCTTCGTTAGCTTCTTCAACCAGGTGGACTGTATTTTGCGCGTCACCTCTTTTCTGTTGGTAGAATGTTTTTTCCAGCAGCATACCTATTAGCCGGTCTGTGGCAAATAATATGAGCACCAGCATCAGCAGTTTCTTAACGAATAGTATGTATTGGCTGCTGTTGTTCATGCTAGAATTGGAAATAAATAAATTGCCCGCCATTAAATACGCCTATCATTAGCATCACTAGTATCAGCAGCGCGTATCCTGCGTAGCGAAGCGTGGTTTTGCTGCTGTAGATGAGAGATAGTTTGTTGTTCAGGTATTCGTAGTTGAACTCAGCAGCCATCAGGAATACGATCAGCAGTATGGAGTAAGCGAAGCCTGCAGAGAAGCCAACAAACAAAGAACCGGGCTTTAGAGTAATGATGTTCGCTACTATAGTAAAACCGTCTTGAACCGTATTGGCCCTGAAGAAAACCCAGGCGAGCGATACAAGGGAGAAAGTGATAATGTAATTGGGTATGGCTTTGATGAAGCTGCGAGGTATTTCCTTTTTCTGTTTTTTAAGAATGTATTTATTGATGATCAGTTCACCGGTCTGATAAACGGCATGTAGTGCTCCCCAGATGATGAAAGTCCAGTTGGCACCGTGCCAGAGACCACTTACAAGGAAGACAATCACAAGGTTCCTGATGTGAAGTGGGACCGCTACCTTGCTGCCGCCCAGGGGGATATAGAGATAGTCCCTGAACCAGGTGGAGAGCGATATATGCCAGCGACTCCAGAACTCCCTGATGGAAGTAGAAAGATACGGCCGCCGGAAGTTTTCCATCAGCTCTATCCCAAGCACTTTCGCAGTTCCTAAAGCAATGCTGGAGTAGCCCGAGAAATCACAGTAGATCTGGAACGTAAAGAAGATGGTAGCAACGAGGCTGGATATGCCGCTGTGGTGTTCGGGATTGTTATAGACCGCATCTACATATATAGCCAGCCTGTCGGCAATGACTACCTTCTTGAATAAGCCCCAGAGTATCATCCTGCAGCCCTCTGTCACACGTTCGTAGTTGAAGTAGACCCGCTGATAGAACTGGTGTATCATGTTCTGCGGTCGTTCTATTGGTCCTGCTACCAGCTGGGGGTAGAACATCACGTAGAGCGCATAGATTCCGAAATGCCTTTCAGCCTTCTGGTTGCCCCTGTACACCTCTATTGTATAACTCATGGCCTGGAAGGTGTGAAATGACAGGCCGATGGGCAAGAGTATAGTGAGCGCTGGTATAGGGTTCCTGATGTCCGCGGTACCCAGCAGCACCGTCAGGTTTTCGTTCAGGAAGTTGAAGTATTTAAAGAAACAGAGAAAACTCACGTTGACGACTATGCTCATCGCCAGCAAACTTCGTCCATGTTTAGGGTTCTGTTCTATAAGTATCCCCGCAAAGTAGTCGACTACAATTGTAAAAAACAGGATCAGGATGTACACTGGCACAAAGACCATGTAGAAGTAGCAACTGATCGCCAGGAGGAAGAGCCATCTGAATCTATGCGGCAGTAAGAAATATATCACCGTCGTTATAAAAAAGTATATAACGAAGTGCAAAGAGTTAAAGAGCATGGTTCTTTTCTTTCAGAGGTATCTTCTTCAAATTGCCAGGAAATATATGCGTCTTAAGCTTGGGGTAAAAATAGTAAATCAATCGCTAAAATGCCGATGATTACTTATAGTCTTCCAACACAATCTGCTCGCGGCAGAAATAGTATTCGCGAACATCATTTGAAGCCACGATCACTAAACGCTCATTGCTGAATCTGTCCATCCAGTCCCGGTATTGCTCTACGCCGGCCTGGTCAAGGTTGGAGCAAGGCTCATCTAATAGCAGGATCTTTGAGTCAGTGAATATTGCCTGTGCAAGTTTTACCCTTTGCTTCATGCCCGACGAGTAATCTGCTATTTGCCTGTCTGCCGCGGATCCGAGGCCGGTCTCACTGATGATGCTGTCTGCCGTTAGCCCGTTCAATGGCTTCTTAAAAGAAAAATGAAATTCAAGAAATTCTCTGAAAGTGAGTTCTTCTACTATTTCTTGCCCCGGCGCACAAAAGCTGAGCAAGGAAAAGATACTATTGCTTTCTATATCTTTGTCTTTTTCGGAGAAAATTACTTTTCCCGTTGAGGCTGACTGCATACCGGCTATTACACGGAGCAGGGTAGACTTACCGCTACCATTAGGTCCAAGCAGCGCATAGGCACCGGGGAGCTTAAACTCGTAGTTGATATTTTGGAATATCCAGTGACGCTGAAAGCGTTTTCCGATATCGTTAAGGGATATCTTCATTATGCCTGCGTGTATAGCCTCTCATAATACCCCTGCCGGTATCGCGGGCAAAGGAAATGATCTCGTCCCTTTCATCAGAAACAGGTATCTCTGTTTCTATGATGGCAAGCGCCTTTGATATATTATACCCTCTTACAAAAAGGATACGATAGATATCCAGTATGTGATTGATCTTTTCTATGGAATAGCCGCGGCGTTTCAGGCCCACTGAGTTAACGCCCACATATGACAGGGGCTCGCGTGCAGCCTTTACATAAGGTGGCACATCTTTGCGCACAAGCGAACCACCCGTGACGAAAGCATGTGAACCAATGCGGACAAATTGCTGCACAGCTGTTAAGCCCGCAAGCACGACGTTATCACCAACGGTGATGTGACCGGCAAGGGTAGTGTTGTTCGAGAAGATGCAGTAGTTGCCTACTTCGCAATCGTGGGCTATGTGCGAATAAGCCATTATCAGGCAGTTGTTGCCTATTTTGGTCATATTCCTGTCCACTGTGCCCCTGTTAATCGTTACACACTCACGCACAATGGTATTGTCTCCAATAACGGTGAGTGTATCTTCGCCTTTGTATTTTAAATCTTGTGGTATTGCTGAAATGACAGAGCTGGGGAAAATGCGGCAGTTCTTACCTATGCGCGCCCCTTCCATTATGGTAACATTGGAGCCTATCCACGTACCTTCGCCAATCTCCACGTTTTTATGAATAGTAGAAAAAGGATCAATGTTTACATTGGGCCCTATTTTGGCGTCAGGGTGGATGTACGTAAGCGGGTGGATCATTTTTTGTCTTTTCTTATTATTTGAGCTACCAGTTCCGCTTCAGTTACCAGTTTATTGCCCACATAGGCCGTTGCTCGCATTTCGCAAATACCTCGGCGTATAGGACTCATAAGTTCCATTTTAAAAATGAGTGTATCGCCCGGTACTACTTTCTGCTTGAATTTTACCTTATCTATTTTCAGGAAGTAAGTATCGTAGTTCTCCGGATCAGGTATGTTGTTGAGGGCCAGTATACCGCCTGTTTGTGCCAGTGCTTCTATCTGCAGCACTCCGGGCATTACAGGGTTGCCCGGGAAGTGGCCCTGGAAGAATTGCTCGTTGAAAGTTACATTTTTGATGCCCACTACATAGTTATCGGTCAGCTCAATGATCTTGTCGATGAGGAGGAACGGATACTTATGCGGCAGCAGCCTGCTGATATGATTAATGTCATAGATCGCCGGCTGAGTGGGATCGTATTGGGGTATGTCTGAAAGATGTTTGTTCTTTTTAATATACTGTTTGATTTTTTTGGCAAATTCAACATTGGTTGCGTGTCCCGGGCGGCTGGCTATGATGTGCGCCTTTATGGAATACCCTACCAGGGCCAGGTCACCTACCACATCCAGTAGTTTGTGCCTTGCCGGTTCATTGGGATAGTGCAGTTGAATATTGTTAAGTATGCCTTCCTGCTTTACTTCTATTTTCTGTTTGTTGAAAACCTTGGCGAGGCGGTTCAGTTCGTCTTGTTCCACTACTTTGTCTACCACTACTATGGCATTGCTGAGGTCGCCGCCTTTTATCAGGTTGTTATCCAGCAGGTATTCCAGTTCGTGAAGGAAGCAGAATGTCCGGCAGGGAGCTATTTCATCTTTAAACTCAGATATGTGCTTTAGGGACGCATGTTGCGTGCCCAGTACCGGCGAGTTGAAATCTATAAGTGTTGTTACTTGGTATTCGTTGGAGGGGACGGCCAGCATATCTACGTTCTTGCTGCTGTCGTAGTAGTGAATGTTGCCATCTATGGCATACACCATGCGCTTGGCGTCTTGTTCCTGCACTCCTGCGCTTTCAATGGCTTCTATTATCTCGCGGGCGCTGCCGTCCAGTATCGGCACTTCAGAGCCATCAAGTTCTATGAGTACATTGTCGATGCCCATACCTACCAGGGCAGCCAGTGTGTGCTCTACGGTACATATACGCGCCCCGTTAAGTTCCAGTGTGGTACCGCGCGAGGTGTCAACCACGTAGTCAACATCAGCCTTTACAATAGGCTGGTCGGGCATGTCTAGGCGCTGGAAGCGGATGCCATAACCGGGTGAAGCCGGCTTCATGGTCATTGTCACTTTCTCCCCGGTGTGTAGACCTACACCATGCAGGGTCACAGAGCCACGTAATGTTTGCTGGTTGGTACTGTTGTTGTTTTGCTGCACAGTCGCTGATTTTTTTTCGCGAGCCTCACTTAAGTGTATGGTATCTGAACTCACTTTTTTACTTCAATATTTTGGTTACCCAATAACTCGCTCAGTTCCCGGATGGTATCTTCCAGTTTTTGAATCCGCTGGGACAATTCCGGCAAATTTCTAAAAATTGCCTGACTTTTTAAGGAACTTTTATACTCAAAGGCTGGCGAACCTGACAATGTAGTATTATTCTCCGTCACCGACTTAGAAACTCCACTCTGGGCGTTTATGTTAGTTCCATCTGCTATTTGAATATGGCCAACAATTCCTACCTGGCCGCCTATTTTACAATTAGTTCCTATACGGGTGCTTCCTGAAATGCCTGTTTGGGCGGCTATTACAGTGTTTGCGCCTATTTCCACATTATGGGCTACCTGTATCAGGTTGTCTAGTTTCACTCCTTTGCGGATGATAGTAGAGCCCATGGTAGCCCTGTCTATAGTAGTATTGGCTCCTATTTCTACGTTGTCTTCTATTATTACGTTTCCTATTTGTGGTATTTTCTTATAGGTGCCGTCAGCAAGTGGGGCGAAGCCAAAGCCATCTCCACCTATTATCGTGCCCGAATGTGTAATAACATTATTGCCTATCACGCATTGGTTGTAGATCCTGGTTCCGGCAAAGAACTTGCAGTCATTGCCTACCACCGTGTCATCGCCTATAAAGCAGCCGGGATAGATCTTTACGTTATCGCCTATCACCACGTTTTCGCCTATATAGCTGAAAGCCCCGACATATACATTTTTACCTATGGATGCTGTAGAGGATATAAAGGTATAGGCCTCCACACCACTTTTTACCCCGCCCGAAACCATGTCATTATACTTCTCCATCAGCAGGGCGAAGCTGCTATAGGCATCTTTTACGCGAATCAGGGTAGGAGAGACAGTCCCTTCCACCGCCATGTTCTCGTTGATTATAACTATCGAAGCTTTAGAGGTATAGATATACTCTTCATATTTTGGATTGGCTATAAAACTGAGCGTGCCTTTTACGGCCTCTTCTATTTTGGCAACGGTGCTTATTGCTACGTCTGGGTTTCCTTCTATTTTGCCGTTTAATATGGTGGCTATCTGCTGAGCGGTAAATTGCATGGAGGCGATGAAATTACAGATTTCGGCTAAAATTTAGCAAAAAGGATACCATTTATAAAGAATATTGACATTTTTCTAACGGATGTAATATATATAGTTCTTGTGTACGGGTTTAGTCAGGGCCTGGTTCACTATCGCATCGTCCATATCAGAGAGATTGCGGACGCTGCCATCCTTCATTGCTATAAAT
>CAMPKR010000004.1 GCA_946887345.1 uncultured Bacteroidota bacterium
ATTGCATACTCTGCGATATAAAAATGCCTAAGAAAGACGGACTGGAGGTGTTGCAGGCAGCTAAGGAAGAAAAGCCCGATACGCCCTTCATTGTTATCTCGGGCCATGGTAATATAGAGACAGCTGTGGAGGCGGTGAAGAAAGGTGCGTTTGATTATATATCCAAGCCGCCGGACCTGAACAGGTTGCTGATCACCATCCGTAATGCGATGGATAAGCGCTCTCTGGTGGCAGAAACCAAGCAACTGCGTAAGCGCATAACCCGTGCAGGTGAAATGATAGGTGGAAGCGAGGGGATGGCTAAAATAAAGGAGACCATAGAAAAGGTGGCGCCGACAGATGCCCGAGTGCTAGTAACAGGAGAGAATGGCGTGGGTAAGGAACTGGTAGCCCGCAGGATACATGAGCTGAGCAACCGCGCGCATGCCCCGCTGATAGAAGTGAACTGTGCTGCGATACCCTCGGAGCTGATAGAAAGTGAATTGTTCGGACATGAGAAAGGATCGTTTACGTCGGCTATTAAACAGCGTATAGGCAAGTTTGAACAGGCAAGCGGAGGCACACTCTTCCTGGATGAGATAGGCGATATGAGCCATGATGCCCAGGCCAAGATGCTGCGGGCCCTGCAGGAAGGAAAGATAACGCGTGTGGGTGGTGAGAAAGAAATAAAAGTAGATGTGCGTGTGATAGCTGCCACCAATAAGGACCTGCTGAAGGAGGTAGAGGAAAAGAAGTTCAGGCTTGATCTTTATCACAGGCTGAGTGTCATACTGATACATGTGCCTTCGCTCAACGACAGGCGTGATGATATACCTGCACTGATAGAGCATTTTCTGAAAGATATAGCGGAAGAATATAAGCAGCCGATAAAAGAAATAGAAGATGCTGCTATAAAGGCCTTGCAAGCGTATAACTGGACAGGTAATATACGTGAGCTGCGCAACGTGGTGGAAAGGCTAACGATACTCTCGGATAAAAAGATAAGTAAGAAGGATGTGGAGAGCTACATCTTTATGAAGTAGAACCGGGATTTGGGGGGATTAATGGATTAGCCAGGTTATTTAAAAATGCCGCTCAATTGAGCGGCATTTTTAGTTGAAATTTATAAGGGCTACTATTTTTTCGAGGAAGTGCTGATCTGTTTCGTCGTAGGTATTGTAGTCGGCGCTGTCAACGTCGAGTACACCGATCACTTCCCCGTTCCTGATTATTGGTACTACTATCTCTGATTTTGACAGGCTGCTGCAGGCGATATGGCCGGGGAATTTATCTACATCAGGAACTACCAGGGTTTTAGCCTCAGCCCAGCTGGAGCCGCAAACGCCTTTTCCTTTCTTTATGCGTGTGCATGCAACCGGTCCCTGGAAGGGGCCGAGTACCAGTTCGTCTTCCTTTACTAAATAAAAACCTACCCAAAACCAGCCGAATTGTTCTTTAAGTGCAGCTACTATATTGGCCAGGTTGGCGACCAGATCAGTCTCGTAAGCGATAAGTGCTTCAATCTGCGGTATAATGGATGAGTATTGGTTTTCCTTGGTACCTTTCGCTATCTGTAAGTCTTCGGCCATGAAGTAAAGTTAAGTTGTTAATTAATACTAAAAATATCCGTGGGAGAGGGTTGGGAGGCATGTATAATATCATAGTAATTATTAATTTAGCCATATTACCCAAAATAATAGCGTATGGCATTGAGTGCTGCTGAGAGAGTAGATGTTTTGAACATAGGGCTGATGCTTGTATCAGCCTGTGTAGCAATGATCATTCCTTTTGAGACCTTCCTTTTTGTATACGCAGTCCTTGGTCCGCTGCACTACCTGACCGAGATATCGTGGCTGCACGACAAGCAGTATTTTACCAAAGGTAAATATGACAGCGTTGTATTGCTGGGTGTGGCTGCGCTGCTCACATTATATAATTTCAATAAATACCTGGAGCTGGGTTTTCCCAAAGGCTTTGATGCTTACCTGATGTGGGTGGGATTTTTGAGTGCGATCATTTTCATTTTTGTAAAGAACAAATTCTATAAGTGGGCAGGGATAGCGCTATTGGTCATCACCAGCCAGCTGGGGAATCATTTTGTGATTTTCTTTACCCTGTTTCTCCCTACCCTGATACATGTATACCTGTTTACCATGCTCTTTATGCTCTATGGCGCCTTTAAGAGCAAGAGCCGGGTGGGCCTGCTATCGGTGCTGGTATTGCTGTTGTGCCCCGTGCTGCTGTATACGGTGTATCCTGACAGGGTGTTCTACCCGGTGTCTGAAATGGGAATGAAGAACTATGAGACCTTTAAATACCTGAACATACTTTCGCTGATGAACTTTTTTGACCATCCTTTGCCTGAAAAAGAGGCAGGCTGGTATGGCATTATTTTCCATTCAAAAGCAGGCATACTGCTGATGCGGTTTATAGCCTTTGCCTATACGTATCATTACCTGAACTGGTTCTCAAAAACCAGCATTATACAATGGCATAAGGTGCCGAAATGGCGTTTTGCCCTGGTGATACTGGTATGGATAGCCAGTATTGCTTTGTACAGGTATGACTACGTGATAGGCTTCCAATGGCTGTATTTCCTGAGCTTCCTGCATGTGGTGCTTGAGTTCCCGCTGAATATGGTGAGCATATGGGGCATCTTCGGGCACCTGAAAGGGAAGATGGTGAAACTGAAGCCGGCGATGGCGAGGACGCGATCCTAAAAAATCGGGACTGCTTTGCTATTTTTGCATCCTGATCATGCATTCACTCATCATATTTGCTTCAGGCAAGGGCTCCAACGCGCAAGCTATTATCGACTACTTTAAGGAGAACAAAAAGGCGCGCGTGTCGCTTATTGTGAGCAATAAGGCCGATGCAGGAGTGCTTGATATTGCCCGCAGGGAGCATATTCCTTTCCTTGTAGTAGATAAGACGACCTTTAGGGAGACCTTGCTGATAGAGCAGCTGCTGGAGCATGAACCTTCACTGATAGTACTGGCGGGTTTTCTGTGGAAGATACCTGATGCATTGATTCATGCCTTTCCTAACAAGATAGTTAACATACATCCTGCTTTGCTGCCTAGCTATGGAGGAAAAGGCATGTACGGACATAATGTGCACAATGCTGTGATAGCTGCTGCGGAGAAAGAAAGCGGAATTACGATACACTATGTAAATGAAGTGTATGACAGCGGCAATATTATTGTGCAAGCGAGGTGTCCCGTGCATGGTAATGACACGGCAGACAGGCTGGCTGCGCGTATCCATCACTTAGAGCATTTTTACTTTCCACGCTCTATAGAATTCCTGCTTGATGAGATGAGTAAAGCTTAATCGTAGCCCTGGTATTCTTTTTTGATGGTCTTGTACAGCCTGTCTACCAAAGTAAGTGTGGCGGGGCAATGCACGAGATTGTTTATAAATGTATCGTTGTAGTCGTCGAAAGGCTTTTTATTGTGGTGGGGGAATTCTGCACAGTCAACCGGGCGTACTTCGTAAATGGAGCACATGTTGTTTACCAGGAACTGGCAGGGCTGAGTTACGTTTACCCAGTCGCCTGTATCCTCTTCTTTCACCAGCCATTTCTCTTTAAATGCTTTGGGCGTCATTCCCAGGTGGGCGGAGATGCGTTTTATGTCTTTGGGAGTGAAAGTAGGCGTCATGGTCTTGCAGCAATTAGCACAGTGGGTGCAATCAATATCGCGCCAAACTGTAGCATCTGTTACCGCTACGATCTGAGGTAATTCAGGAGGAACTATCTTGTCAAATTTCTTTAAAAAGCCGGTTAATTTTACCTTCTTACGCGATGCCTCTGCCCTGAATTTCTTTAAGTCCATAAAGTGTAAATATAATTCAAATCGTCTATCAGTATGGCTTCATCAAATAGAATATAACCAACTCTAAAACCGCGCCCAAGATAAATAAAGCAATGGAAGCCCGTATACTTTTTCTAAAGAATAATACAAGGCTGGATACGAGTATAACAGTAGTGCAAACAGCAGAGATAAGATAGGCAATCGTGACCTCGCTAATGCCATCCCCGCCGCGGGCAATTGCATGATTGCGAAAGGTGATGAAATAGACCCAGCGCAGGATAGCTCTTACCATGAAGTAAGCCGCAAATATGAAGTAAAGGATACGCTGAAATTGTCCCCGCTTTTTAACAGGCTTCTGTTCAGGCATTTCACTAAATACTGAGTATTCTTCCTGTTCCTTCAATGTTTCGTTTTTTAGGCAGCAGAGGCGATTTTCTAAAAGCCTCACTGCACATGGTGATTTTTCAAACCTTTAACTAAAAAGCCGGTGCTCTGCTCCGTTTTTCATTAAATTAATCGGAAATTTGCGCACACTTTAGCCTCCTGCATCAAAGTTATTTAAATCGGTGGGTATACAAGGAAATATGCGTTACAAAGGCCTTGCATTTATATTGTTTAATTTGCTATGCCTTTTGGTGAATGTTCCTGCATCCGCACAACTGACTGATACCACAAAATCGACCAGCGATACCGCCAGCCTCCCCACAGCAGAGAGCAGTAAGACAAGTCCGGACCCTCTACTAACTCCGCCAGTAAACCTGAAAGCTAAATACCAGGTGCGAGGCACGATAAAGGATAAAAATAATGGTGAGCCGGTGGCGTATGCGCTGGTTTTCCTAGCCAACTCTACTATTGGAACGACAGCTGATGAACAAGGCAACTTCCTGCTAGCCTTTGACAAGATGACACAGGACTCGCTAAGGGTGACTGCGCTGGGATATAAAACATTTACCCAAAAGCTGAGCAAGGATGTAACCAAGCCTACCCTGATGATCGGCCTGGAGCCGGTGAACAATACGCTGAACGAAGTAGTAATACAGGCAGGTGAAGATCCTGCCGTTATACTCTTCCGCAATATTGTTCGAAGGAAGCCAGTTAATGATCCTGAGCGTATAGAAAACTACCGCTGCGAGGCATATAACAAACTGGAGGTGGATGTACTGGACTTTACAAAGAAGACCTTTGAGGCTTTGCCTGTGCCGGGATTGAAAAAATTTAGTTTTGTATACAATATAGTAGATAGTTTTTCAGAAGACCGTCCCTTTTTGCCATTCTTCCTTACTGAAAGTCTTTCAGATTTTTATTATCGTAAGTCGCCAAAAAGGCAAAGGGAGTTTATAAAGGCGAGTATGGTGCGAGGGGTAGAGAACCAGAGTATAACGAAGTACTTGGGAACGGTTTACCAGAAGTTCAATCCCTATGATGACTACCTGCCTGTATTACAAAAGAGATTTATAGGGCCGCTGAATAATGCGGGCTTGCTTTATTACCACTACAGGATATTGGATACCATTAAAGTAGCGGGGCAAAATGTGATACATATGAGTTACCGCCCGCGCAGACCAGAGGAGCTATGCTTTACTGGTGAGCTTTGGGTAGTAGACAGCATTTATGCCCTGCACAAGATAGAGATGAGCATACCCAGGAATGTTAACCTCAACTGGGTGAAGCGTGTGAGTGTATCGCAGGAATTTTTACCTGTTTCAGATTCTGTATGGTTCCTATCAAAGGAGAAGTTCCTGGCAGAATTCCAGACTCCGGTGGATATAAAGCTTCCGGCGACTATAGCCCGCAAGACCACTTCTTACAAAAACGTGGTGGTGAATGACAGCCATAATGAAGAAGTGCTGGATGACAAGCGATATAAGCTGGATGTAATAGTTGCAGATTCTGCACGCTACATGAGTGATGCATACTGGTCTACAGCGAGGCATGAAGAGCTGAACAAAAACGAAAAAGGTATCTACAACATGATAGATACGCTAACGAGCCTGGAATCGTTCAAGCGATTTAAGGGGTTGGTTCGCTTTTTTACCGGAGGTATGGTTCGCCTGGGCTATATAGAACTGGGCCCTTATTGGAAAACCTATAGCTATAATGGCATAGAAGGACACCGTTTTTCGTTTGGCCTGGCCAATACCCAGAAGTTATTTAAGAACGCATACCTCACTGCATACGGAGCCTACGGTACGCAAGATAAGAAGTACAAATACGGGCTAACTGGCCTTTGGCTTTTCGACAGGTTGCCTAGAACTTATGTATACGCATCCTATACCAGCGACCTGGACTTTACTGACAATTACTATGATCAAAACCAGGTACTGGGCGCCAACAACCTTTTCAGTTTTGCTATACGGAAGCCTAACATTCCTGTAAAGCTGGCATTTACGAAGAGAGCGGAGTTTGAGTTTTACAGGGAGTATTATAGCGGATTCAGTCACAGGCTTTTCCTGTACTACAAGGATTTTCAGCCCTATGCTCCGCTACCTGCGGTGGGTGTATTTACTGATGCTTCGGGTGCTCCAAGCCTTAGCGCTGTAAGTGCTGAGGTGGGTGTGAAGCTGCGTTATGCGTACAAGGAAAAGTTTGTAGAAGGGCGTTACTACCGCGTGAGCCTGGGTAGTAAGTATCCCATCGCCGATGTCTCCTATAGCCGAGGCATAAAAGATTTCCTGAACAGCAGCTATTCATACGACAAGATAAAGGCAAGTATTTCAGGTACTGTGAAGACGCCGCCTTTTGGTAAGATATATATCAGTGTCTTCGGGGGTAAATACTTCGGGGTTCTTCCTTATCCGCTGCTGGAGGTTCACCCGGGGAATGAATACTATTACTACAACCAGTTTGTCTTCAACATGATGAACCGCTACGAATTCATCAGTGACGAGTACGTAGGGTTCAATATAGAGCACTCGCTGGGCGGCGGCTTATTTACTTACATACCTCTTTTGAAGAAGACCAAGTTCCGCCAGTTCTGGACAGCCAAGGGAATTATAGGATCGCTTAGCGATGAGAATAAGAAACTGAACCTAGACAAGGGATATACATTCAAGACGCTGGAGAACAACCCGTATATAGAGCTAGGCACGGGTATAGAGAATATCTTAAAAGTCTTTCGCGTGGATTTTATATGGCGTGTAACGCCTAAGCCTTTACCAACGGAGGCCCGCCAGAGTTATTTCGGTGTTTTTGGCAGTCTGAGACTGACTTTCTAAAGTTTCCAGGTATCTACAATCTGCTGAGCATGGTTCTTTGATTCTACTTTGTCTATTATGTGGGCTATTTTCCCGTCTTCATCTATCAGAAAGGTAGTTCTCAAAGTTCCTATGTAAGTAATTCCGAAAGTGGTTTTCCAATCCCAGACACCGTAGGCAGTCACCATTTTTTTTTCAACATCGGCCAATAAGGGGAAAGGCAGGGAGTATTTCTTTTCGAAGTTCTTATGCTTCTTCGCAGAATCTACGCTAACGCCCAAGACAGATATACCCTTCTGCTTTAATAACGAGATATTATCCCGCAAATTGCAGGCTTCCTTAGTACAGGTAGGAGTATTGTCCTGGGGATAGAAAAACAGGGCAACTTTCTTTCCTTTATAGTCGCTGAGGGAGACCATATTCCCATCCTGATCGCTTATGGTAAAATCGGGGGCCTTTTTTCCTTTTTTTAGTTTCATGTTACCTGGTGAATGTGAAGCGCAATGTACTGGTATTATTGTTCTCGTCACTTGCGGTGATCTTCATAGTGCGTTTCCCTTTGGGGCATCGATCATCGAATTCGTAGAAAAAATTATTGCCGTGCTGCTCCAGGATAACCCATTTGCCATCTATTTCAGCTCTATATTTTTTTACCGAGCTGATGGCGTCCTTAATGGTAAAGTTCACCTTTGAAGCTTTTGCGAGACTGCTGCCACTCCTCGCTAATGCCTTTATGACAGGGCCAACAGTATCTGCAACCAGTGTGTAAGTTCCGAAGTTCCTAACCTGGGCGGTATACCAGCCTTTATCGGTGTTGGCGGCAGCGCGGCCATTTTCGTTTTTGCCATCGCTATAAATCATTGCGACTTTATCGTGCAGGTGGAAGGGGATTGTTTTCTCCGGTTTAATATTCAGATCAAAGTAGTTGTGGATGGGTACATATGGTTTATGAATGCTGTAGGCGGAAGAATAAGCGTTAGATGCGTCTTTCTTTGTAAAGAGAAAGCACACATCATCATATAAAGCAGTCTGAGGAAGGTTGAAAGTGACGTTAAGGTCATCGTAGCGGTTGGGTTGGCTGTGTTTGAAGGAGGCATCACATTTAGGTGCGCCGTCTCCGGCTACCTGGTCAACTTTCAGGATAAAAGCTATCTCAGAGGTGTTGCCATTGTTGTCTGCCAATTCAATTCTTACGGGAGCTTCTTCGGAAATGTCCATGGATATTTTGCCTTCGCCGGGAGAACTGTGTTCATATATATGGTTGAGCCTGTTTCCGGGTAACTGGAAGAGGCACTGTATCCATCTGTCTTTTTGTTCTTTGGTTTTGTAGTCGGCATAGGCATGAAGATAGCGGGTGACGTCGTAGCCGATATCATCTAAGGTGACACTTGTTATGAGAGCGTCATTTACATATAGTTTCGCAGTGTAGAAGTTGAGCGTATTTTCACTGCCATCCATGTAGTCATTTACATGCACGCCGATGCCGGTGGTAGTACTGTTGCTGATCACAGTGTTCTCTTCAAAAGGTTCATAGCCCGCTTTGTTTTTTTTGAGGGTAACCATCCTGGGGTTTTGTTCGTAAATGCTCTTGCGCAGATCGTACAGGGCAATTTCGAGCGGCACGGGCGCTTTATTGTCCTTTATACTGAAGCCAAATAATTGCGGGTTTAAAGGGTGTTCCGTTTTCGCGTCACGTATCTCGAAATGAAGGTGGGGGGCAGAGGAAGATCCGGTATTGCCCGAGAAGGCTATTTGTTCACCTTTGTTTACAGGGAATTGAGAGGGCTCTAAAGAGATATCGAGATCCCATTTTTCTGCTTTGTATTGTTGTTCTCTCAGGTATTTCTGAATTTTAGGGGAGAACTTATTGAGGTGAGCATAAAGTGTTGTAAAGCCATTGGGGTGGGTGAGATATAAGGCATGTCCGAAGCCACCCTTTTCCATCTTGATGCGCGATATATATCCTTCTGCAGCAGCAAACACGGGTAGATTCTCCTTGCCGCCTGTTTTTATGTCAAGTCCGCTATGGAAATGACCTCCGCGACATTCGCCGAAATTTCCAGCGAGTAGAATGGGAATATTCAAAGGGTTGCGGAAATAGTTCTGCGGATATTTTTGAGCAGCGGAAATCAATGGCCAAAGACAAATAAAAAGCACTAATTTTTTCATGCAGGAGATTTCGCCATAAAGATACGTGCTTATTGTGTCAGTGGAGGATTGCCTGAAGTACAGGAAGGGAGCGGATATTGCCGAGGTGCTGGGTATGCTGATGCAGGAAGGCGAGGTACCAGTCGAGCAGGCGGAAGCGCATGGCTGAATTCATGGCTACGGTGGGCAGATCTTTTACCTCGGAAATCCTAAGTAATTTGTCGATCGCCCCAGCATCCTCATCATTTACATAGGGAGCGATTGAGGGGGGGTGATGAGTGAAAGCACCGTCCTGGAGATTAAGATGAGGAGTGTCAGGAGAAAAGTTGCCGTTGATATCATAGCCGAGGAAGCGGCTGCATTGGATTATAAAAAACAAAGGGAAATTCGCAACTGCTGATAGCTCTGTAGTATCGAGTGCACGAAAATAGTCGAAGGTATAAGCGAAAAGTTCCGGTTGGGGTGCATGTTCGGGGAGCAGCTTCAGTAAGAGTTCCACCGAGAAGAGGGCAATGCTGTTCTTGACAATTTCGGATTGTAAAGAGTTGTAGAAATAAGCCGGATGAAATTCCCTGATGTGCTGCAGGTTTTTTTGCGAGCGATAGTAAATGCTGAGGTCAAGCAGGGTTGCTGGTTGTAAAAGGCCGGCCCTGCTACCTTTGGCTTTTGCTGATCGAACTCCTTTTACCAGATAGGATTGAACTCCATATTGATCAGTAAAAATGCTGCAGATCAGGCTGGTTTCTCCATACTTTACTGAGCGAAGTACTATGCCTTGAGTGGTTTGGAGCATGTTATTGCATGAATACGATCTTGCCTGCAGCGGTTTCTGTTCCGTCCCTATTACTTGCAAATACCAGGTATACACCACTCTGCGGACGACGGCCTTTATAATCCATGCCATTCCAAACTGCCTGGCCGCCGAAGGCGGTAGTGTGATATATCAGCTGGCCCGATATATCTGTTATCCTAACATCGGCATTTTCCACTAATCCTTTTATAGCAATAGATCCGCTATATCCAGTTGGTACCGGGTTGGGGAATGCGATCAGCGTTTCTTCATTTGTTTCTCCGCCGTCGGTAGCTGTGCTGCGGTAGCATACCAGTCCTTTGTCTGTGCCTATGTAAACATCCCCTGTTACGGGATCAATCGTAATCTTCTTAATTACATTAGATGGCAGGGGGCTGTTTTCCTCGGTAAAGCGGTAAATGATCTGCTCGCCTGTCGGAGAAAGAAGCCATATACCATTGGCTGTGCCCACCCACTTGCGGTTAGCGCCGTCAACGGCGATCGCGTACACAATTTCAGTTTCGAAAAGATAGCCGGCGAATTTATCAAACTGTACAATCGGCCTCTCGGCGTCGCATTGTGCGGTGGTCACTTGTTCAGCGCAATTAACAATTCCAATGCCGGCGCGTGTACCTATCCAAATAGCATTGTTTTTGTCTTTCGCTAAAGAATAGACGTCATTGTTGGGTAAATTACCGGCACCCTGTCCCGCCAAAAGTTGCCTGTAGGAATCATCAGATTTGTTATCCAACGTACCATTGTCGTTATATACAATAACGCCACTGCCACCGGGGCTGAAATACCATTTTTGCCCTATGTCATCTACCATCACGCCGGCAGCACTGTTGGGGAAACCCATGCTGAAGGGAGTGTCAAACCTATACCATGTGTTGTCAGGTGTTTTTGCCAGCAACTCGTTGTTGGCTTTGAATTGAGTTATCCAAAGGACACCGTTGGCATCAAAGGCAAGGCTGCTTACCTGCCAGGTGCCGGGATCGGCAAGTACGCTTTCTCCAATCGGACTGGATTGTTTAAGTAATTGACTGCTACCATCAGCCTTTAGAACAAAAAGGCCATCGCGCATGGATCCGGTATATATTGTTCCATCAGTTTTATCCTTTGTGATCGTAATGAAATCGCCGAGCGAGTTGAGGGGCGGATAGTTCTTGCTACTGTATCTTTTCCAGGTGCCGTCCTTAAATTCAGAAAATCCATCGGCGTTATATCGCCATATCCATTTATCTGTTACTGCGCCGTGTGCTACGAGCACCGTACGGTTGTAGGCGTAAATGTCAAATGAGCCAGGGCCTGCCGGTCCATCAGGTTTTATATATGTCGGTTCAGTTCCTATCGGAACGGCTTTTGCGATGCCATTCCCATTGTCGGCCACCCAGAATGACAAATCAGCTAAAGCAACAACCTGAACAGGATCCTGGAAGAAAAAATTCTGTTCAGGGATGAGACTGTTCGGATTTATTATTTGCAGCGCATTCCATTTACACAACAATATTTTCCCAAGGCCTTCATCGAGATGGTCTCCACCCGACTCAAGATAAAAAAATCCTATCAGGGTATCACTTTCCAGCGCATATAATGAATCTATGGTGCCTACAACCAAGCGCTCAGATGCGACAGCAATGTCTGTAAACACTTTAGGACTTACCTGTTCCCATTCGCTAAAAATCTGCGGGCTTGGATTGGCGCGGCTTATCCGGTAAAGGCCGCTGGATGTAATAGCATAAAGATGTGTTGATGTTGCGGAGAAGCCGTTAACCGCAACGGTTATTTGGTTTTGGACGAATTCGTAAGTTCCTTTGATTTCTTTCTTTGCAAGGTCAATCACGATAATACCGATGCTTGTACTGAGATAAGCAAAGCCATTTTCGGTATATATTCCGTTTATTACCTTTGGCCCGTTAACGACGCGGAGTTTAAAGTCCGGTATGTTATAAAAGCTTTTGTTTTTAAAAAGATCGATATTGCCGTTGGAGTAGGTAAGGACTGTAGTTTGTGTTTTAAAGTCATGTTTTACCCAGGCCATTCCAACGTCGGCCATGCCGTTCGTTTTGCTATAGGTTTCTATTTCACCGTTTTCCGGATTGTATGTAAAAAATGACAGATTCGATGCCGCGTAGATGGTGTGGCCGTCTGAAGTAATGCTTATTACATCATGGTAAGGAAAATGGGAAGTCCAGTAACCGATCGGGTTCTGCTGCGCGTGACTATAATGACAGGTCGACAGTACCAGTAAAAAACAGAGGAGTCTTGAAAGTTTCATAAAACGTAAACTCAAATATACTGAAAATAACGCCTTTTAGCCTGTATATATTGCCCGCTAAACATATCAAAAGGGGGCCTTCGAGATTTAGACAAGGGGGCGGTGAAAGCGTGACAGGTTACACTTTACTATTTTTACATGTGGACTTAATTTTTGTTCAAGCTTTACACTTATTCTTAACTTAGCTGCATGCCTGAAAAGAAGCTTTTTTTGTTGGATGCCATGGCGCTGATCTTTCGTGCCTATTACGCCTTAATTCGCAGTCCCCGTATTACAAGTACAGGTAGAAATACTAATGCTCAATTCGGGTTTACTAATACGCTTTTCGATCTCATCAATAAAGAGAAGCCGACCCACCTGGCTGTTGTGTTTGATACAGAAGCGCCTACGGAGCGTCATACTGATTTTGCGGAGTATAAGGCTAACAGACAGGAAGCCCCCGAGGATCTTGTGTCTGCAATCCCTGATATAAAGCGCATTATAAAAGGCTTTAATCTACCCTGCATGGAGGCTGATGGATACGAGGCGGATGATGTGATAGCCACACTGGCGCTGGAAGCGGCGGCTAAGGGATATACTGTATACATGGTTACCCCTGATAAAGACTTCGGACAGGTAGTAGGGGACAATATTTTCATTTACAAGCCACCTTACCAGGGCAATAAGGAAGAGATATATGGACCGGCGGAAGTATGTGCCAAATGGGGCATTAAGCGGGTAGAGCAGGTTATAGATATACTGGGCCTAATGGGAGATGCTGTAGATAATATACCCGGCATTCCCGGTGTGGGCGAAAAGACTGCTGCGAAGCTGTTAGCCGAATATGATACAGTTGAAGGCGTTTTAGAAAATGCCGATAAGATAAAAGGTGCGCTGGGTGAAAAAGTCCGTACTGGGAGAGAGTTAGCTATTATGTCAAAAAAACTGGCCACTATATACACCGATGCGCCCGTGGCGTTTCACGAAGAAGATTTCCGGGTAAAGGAGTTGGACAAAGAGAAACTAACAGAAATATTTGCTGAGCTGGAATTCAGGGCACTCGGGAAACGGCTTCTTGGTGAAGGCTTTAATGTATTTGATAAGTCCGGACCCGTGTCTACCGATCTTTTTGGCAATGCGATAAGCCAACCTATTTCGAGGGGAGGCACCGTGACATCTAACGGAACAGCGGTAGCAGAAGCGGATGTTGAAAAGGTTATAATACCAACTAGCCTGAAAACGATAAAGGATGTGCCACATGACTATAAATTGGTGCAGACGGACGCGGAGATTGATGAATTGGTAAAAATGCTAAAAGAGCAGAATGAGATAGCGTTTGATACGGAAACGACGGACATTGATCCTAACATGGCAGAGTTAATTGGCATGAGTTTTAGCTGGAAGAAAGGCGAGGGATATTATGTGGCCGTACCTGAAGAAAGAAATGCAGCGGTAGAAATACTTGAAAAGTTCAAGCCGTTGTTTGAAGATGAAGCTATTAATTGGGTTGGACAAAATATCAAGTATGACATGATCATTCTTCGCTGGTATGGTTACTATCTGAAGGGGGGGGTGTATGACACTATGCTGGCCCACTACGTGATAGAGCCTGAAGGCAAGCACGGCATGGATACGATGAGCGTGAAATACCTGGGCTATGATCCAGTTTCCATTGAAACGCTGATAGGCAAGAAGGGCAAAGGACAGCTGAGTATGCGTAATGTTCCGCTGGAGGAGATAAAGGAATATGCTGCCGAGGATGCCGATGTTACTTTGCAATTGAAGCGAGCCTTTGAACCGCTACTGATACAACAGGAGGTATCAAAGGTGTTGGATGAAATAGAGAACCCGCTGTTGCCAGTACTTGTTGACATGGAGACCGAGGGTGTTAGAATAGATACAGGGTTCCTGAGCGACTACTCAAAAGAACTGGAACGTGATATAAAAACGGCTGAAGATAGTGTATACAAACACGCAGGGGTAAAGTTTAACTTAGGTTCGCCCAAGCAACTGGGGGAAGTGCTCTTTGAACTTATGAAGCTTGATGCCAGTGCAAAAAAGACTCGCACGGGCCAGTACGCAACAGGGGAAGACGTTCTACAGAAACTCAGGAACAAACACCAGATAGTAGAAGACATACTTGTATATCGTGAGTTGACTAAGTTGAAAAGTACTTATGTTGATTCGCTCCCCCTGCTGATCAATGAACGCACAGGGCGCGTACATACCAGTTACAACCAGGCCGTAGCTGTTACAGGGCGACTCAGCAGCACCAGCCCTAACCTGCAAAACATTCCTATACGCACCGATCGTGGCCGTGAAATACGTAGGGCATTTATTCCCCGGGATGCGGAGCATGTACTAATTTCTGCCGATTACTCGCAGATCGAGCTCAGAATTGTTGCCGCTATAAGTGGCGACGAGAGTATGATACAGGCATTTAAAGACAACAAGGATATTCACACTGCAACTGCTGCTAAGGTTTATGGTGTAGAGGAGGCTGATGTTACATCGCAGATGCGTCGGGCGGCCAAGGCGGTCAACTTTGGTATTATCTATGGACAGTCGGCCTTTGGCCTCGCTGAGAGTATTGGCGTAAGCCGGACTGAGGCGAAGCAGATAATTGACAACTATTTCCGGGAGTACCCTGGTATTAAAAGGTATATGGACGGTTCGATCAACTTTGCAAAGGAACATACCTATGTACAAACACTTCTTGGACGTAAACGCTACCTGAGAGATATTCATTCAGCTAACTTTACGGTACGCGGTTATGCTGAGCGAAATGCTATCAATATGCCTATACAGGGTACTGCTGCCGATATGATAAAGCTGGCAATGATACGGGTGCACAGGGCTCTTCAACGTGAAAATATGCAAACTAAGATGATTCTGCAGGTGCATGACGAATTGATCTTCGACACGCCAAGGGAGGAAGCAGAGCAAGTGAAATTATTGATCAGGGAGGGTATGGAAGGTGCCATGCCGCTTCCGCACGACGTGCCAGTGCTGGCTGAGGCCGGAAGTGGTGAGAATTGGTTGGAAGCCCATTAAGAGGGGTCGTCGAATTTTTTCTTGTCCGTTTTGAAAGGGTGTTTTTCTTCCCAGTCTCCTTCACGTAGCGTAACATTTTGTTGCTTACGCAGGATAAATCGTCGTATCAGGGGATTATTGATAAAAAGGAAAGTGTGGAGGTATCGTGGTTCGCAGCCGAGCCTTGCTTTTGCATCGAGAGCAGTTCTGCCCAGGATCAGTTTCTCTCTGCCCAGGGTTATTGCTTGTTCTACGCTGAAGAACAGGATATTGAAGTACGATTGTAGTTCAGCATTATGTTTGTAGTCAAATCCAATGTAGAACATGTCAAAGGCGGTTTCTTTTTCCCAGGCGCTGAAAAAAGCAATCATTTTGTCTCCGTCGTAAACCGCCCATATTTTCAGGGTGTCAGTATAGAAAGCTTTTAGGTCAGCGAGAAATTCGGGACTAAGTATACCCAGGCGTACTTGCTGATTGGTAAGTACCTGCTGATAAAGCGAGTAAATGGTCGTTTTGTTCTCCCGTACTTCCCCCACTGACAGTTCTTTAATCTGAAGACTATTCCATTGCTGGCGTATTTTCCTGAAACGCTGAGCGTACTTGTGCTTCAGCGATTTTTCATAATCAGTAATGGTTCGCCATTCAGGGGGGATTGGCATTTCCATCGAAATGTCGTTGCGTAGCAAAAGGTATTCAGGGGCGTGGTGTTGGAAATGGTCTACGAGAGTTGCTGGCATATCTTTTACCAACACCGCAGAAGCACAGGTAGAGCGTAGAGCAACATCAATTGAAGCGTGAAAGCACTGATAGGCCTGATAGCAACTAACGTCGGGTGCACTATAAAAAAAAGACGTGTCGTGCCGGAAAAGATGCCCCGCAACTAATAGTTTGGGGTGAATGGCTGTTGTGAACAGTCGCCATGCTTTGCTTTGCCAGCGCTTGACCATATCCTTGTTGATATGTTCCGGTCTGGCCCGGAGGCATTGAAAGTAAACGGAAGATATTGGGCGGCCTTTTTGAAGAACTAAAACATACAAGAACGACAGGTCGGGAAGGTTAGATTTTTCGGTGACCAGCAAGTGCTCTTTTCTAAGCGCATGCGATGAGGGCAGAAAGTCATCCCAGACATCCGGCAACTTGTCTGCACTATTAAAAACACGGCAATCCAGTTCTTTGTTTTCTCTGGTACAAATTGGCATCAAATATCTTTTTCCATAGCATAGTGAGGAATACCTACCTCTTCGAATTGATCGGAACAGATCAGGTACCCTGCTTTCTCGTAAAACCCGCGGGCGATTTCACGAGCGTGCAGTACGATTTTCTTGTATCCCCGCTCCCTGCAGGTCTTTTCCGCTGCGGAGACTATTGCGGTTCCAACGCCGTGGGTCTGTAAGCCTGGATTAACAGCCATCTGACGAAGTTTTACCCGGTCAATATCGAGATGCTGCAACATCACGCAGCCAACGACATTGCCGCTGCAGAAGGCAGCGAGAACAATATCATCCTTGTCTTTGCTTAAATCCTCATTTGCAAGGGACAAACCCAATGGTACTCTTAAAACAGATTCGCGTAAATTGTACACCTGGCCGTAGCAAAGGTCAGTTGTCTTTATTTCTCTCACTACGATATTTATTTCCGAAGACATTATTTAAGTTCAAGTTCGGTAGTTGTATTGCTCTCAACGGCAAACTTTATTACTTTCTCACGTGTATTTGGACCAGTGATGAACCGGGCTTCGTAAGGTCCGGGTTTTAATTCTATTTGTTGCTCATCCAATTTCCCGGTAATTTCCAAGTCCATAAATTTGACATATTTGTCGCCTAGAGGCGCGTAAAAGCTCACAACATTCATAGGGGTTATATTGGTGATCTGAATATATCCCGGCTCATTCAGGGTTATAGTTTTGGTGGAGTTCATATCAAGGTCTATGTAAAAATGGGACAGGGGCTTTGTGTTTACAGTTACATGATAACTTCCCGGCTCATATACCAGGTCAATATCACAAGGCTGGTCTCTATCGATGCCGCCGGAGCGCTGTGCAACGCGGGCTATATATTCAGAAACCGGTCGATTAGGATTGTTTTTATATTCAAAGTGCAAAGAGCCATTAGAAACTGTTATTATCACTTTGTTTGTCTTATTGGCGGTAATCGTAACATTTTTGGCGGTACTATTTGCCCTGCCGTCTATCATAAAGTGGTATTTACCGGCAGGCAGTTTCTGGGGATCGGGCTTGTTGTGACCGTTTACTGTGCGATAGAACTTGTGAACAGTGTTACCTAACACTACATCCTTAACTAATATCTGCGGTGTGGTAGAGTAGAATCTTCCCTTACCATTTGTGAAGTACACTTCTACGGTTGTTTCATCTGCGTCCTCTGTTTCAACATTGTAAGTGATCTCCGCAGGTTTTTCTGATTTCACTATTGCCGGCTTGGTGGCAGGTTTTACTTTGGGGGCAGCGGCAGTAGGTTTCGGCTCCGGAATAGGCTCTTCCTTAATTTCCTTCCATACTATTTGGGGCAGCGCTACTTCCTTATAGGTAGGGACGGTAAACAACAGTGATAGTTTTCTTGGCTTGCCCACTACAGTCAGTCTCTCTATACTTTCCTTCGGCAATGGATTGCTAATGTTAACCTGGGGCAAACTTACCGGCGTGAAAGATGGTTTTTCTATGGGTACGCGTGTGTGTGGCCCCTTGTTAATGCTATTGATAGCTGCTAAGATTTCTTTTTTTCTTTCAGGTTTAGGCTTTGCGTTTACTACAGGCAATTCCCTGGGTTTTTCAACGGGCAAATCAATGCCGCGTTCTGCCGGCTTGTGGGTTGGTTTTTCTACCGGTATTTCGATAGGCGATGTGTTAACAACATTAGGATCCTCAACAATTTTTGGTTTAGGCTCGTCGGTTTGCAATGGTTTCAGATTAGCGGTATTTGACCTTAACATAGGCGCGTAACCCTCCACTATGGTATGCACCGTTTTAGGAATATCGAGAGGTGTCAATACCTGCATATAGTCCCCCATACATGCATAGGATTGTTCCAGTTCCCTGGAATTGTAAAGACTAATGATATACGGCGTAAAGTATATTTTTCTTTCCAGCAGAGTTTTTACAACGTCGCAGATATCGCCGCCACAGCTTTCGCCGCCATCGGTTATCAGTATAAGGCTATAGATATTCTTATACTCTTCCTGCATATCTTCTTCCGCTGCTTTCCTGATCGCATAAGCGATAGGTGTAATGCCAAAAGGTTTAATGTCTTCGAGACGGAGGCCCATTTGGTCGATATTGTTCTTGCCGAACATTACTTCGTTTTTAGTGTCGTAACAGTTCTTTTCCGTTACAGAGTGCTGGTGACCAAAAACACGCAGGCCGAATTCAACATTCTTGTTGATCTTGTACATGCTATCCATCAGTGCGAGTATCACATCTTCAGCCGCTTTGTACCTGGATTTGCCGTTATGCCATTTATCCACCATGCTTGAGGAGCCATCAAGCAAAATCAATATCCGTGGCTGCTTGTCGAGCGGCTTTTTTTGCCCCCGGGCATGGTTGGAAAACAATAAGAAGAGAAGAGGGAGAATAATGAGACCCCTAACAAAACGCATGGCAAATATCACTCTCTGGCAAACCTACACAAATGTGGGTGCTAAACAATAAAAAATATAAACAAATAGACACTTTGTGTGCAAAACAAGTATAAATAAAATCTACCGACATATATGCCCTCTTTGTACAGATATAAGACGTCTATACGCGGTAAAATCCATAATTTTGCAGGTAAATAAAAAGCTGGTCTCCCCGCCTTTTTAGCTTCTTAACTTTTGACTTTTTTAATATGTCTGTTCCTACCAGGATCATTGATGATGTTGTAATAAAGTTTGCCGGCGACAGTGGCGATGGCATGCAGCTTACGGGTAGCCAGTTTACCAATAATACGGCCCTTATTGGCAACGATCTTTCCACCTTTCCTGATTTTCCTGCTGAGATACGTGCACCGCAAGGTACCGTTCCCGGCGTGAGTGGTTATCAACTGCATTTTTCCAGCAACAGAATTTTTACTCCCGGCGACAACTGCGATGTGCTGGTAGCCATGAATGCCGCAGCGTTGAAGGTCAACATTAAAGCACTGAAGCCGGGGGGTATCATTATAGCCAACACCGATGGATTTGACAGTAAAAATCTGCGCCTGGCGAATTATCCTGACGGCGTTAACCCAATAGAAGACGGGAGCCTGGAAGGCTTTGAGTTATACAAGATCGACGTAACCAAGCTAACCCGTGAAGCTCTTAAAGAGATACAAATGGGGGTAAAGGAAAAGGACCGAGCGAAAAACATGTTCGTACTTGGCTTCCTTTATTGGTTGTACAATCGCGATATGGCAAGCACTTTCTCCTTCCTGCACGATAAGTTTGCCAAGAAGCCTGAAATACTTGAAAGTAACATTAAGGCATTGCAATCTGGATACAATTACGGAGATACGATAGAAGCATTTGCCAGCCGTTACCAGGTTGCGAAGGCTAAGCTTCCGCCGGGTCATTATCGAAGCATTACAGGTAATACCGCCCTGGCATTTGGACTTATAGCAGCATCGCAAAAGTCGGGTCTCCCAATTTTTTTAGGTACGTATCCTATCACTCCTGCCTCTGATATATTGCATGAGTTGGCAAGACATAAGAATTTCGGCATTCGCACTTTCCAGGCAGAAGATGAAATAGCGGGCATTAGCGCAGCGATTGGAGCTGCGTATGGAGGTAGCCTGGGAATTACTACTACTTCTGGCCCAGGTATGGCGTTGAAAACTGAAGCAATGGGCCTGGCTGTGATGCTGGAAATACCTTTATTGATAATAAACATCCAGAGGGGAGGTCCATCTACAGGATTGCCAACAAAGACCGAACAAAGTGACTTGCTGCAGGCATACTACGGGCGCAACGGCGAATGTCCTATGCCCGTGCTCGCTACGTCAACACCAAGTGACTGCTTTGATATGGCCTACGAAGCGGTGCGCATTGCTGTACAGCATATGACCCCCGTAATACTGTTAAGCGATGGCTACATCGCCAATGGTGCTGAGCCCTGGCGTTTTCCGCAAAGCAAGGATCTGGATGCGATAGAAGTTCAGTTTAAGAAGGGCCTGGCAGAAGGGGAGGAAAAGTTCCTGCCATATAAAAGAGATGAAAAGCTGGTTCGTCCCTGGGCTGTACCTGGCACGGCGGGACTTGAACATCGCATTGGCGGTCTTGAAAAAGAAGATGTCACGGGTAATGTATCCTACGATGCAGATAACCATGAACACATGGTTAAGATACGCCAGGAAAAAGTTGACCGGATAGCGGATTATATACCCGAACAAACACTGGATAGCGGTCCTGAGCAAGGAGATGTGTTGGTATTAGGTTGGGGTTCAACCTATGGGGCCATTAAAAGCGCTGTTGCAGAATTGCATGCATCAGGGAAGTCTGTAGCACATGCTCAGCTTCGATACCTCCGTCCATTCCCGCGCAACCTGGGAGCGATACTTGCGAGCTACAAACATGTTCTTATCCCTGAGATCAATAATGGTCAATTGGTAAAGATCATCCGCGACCAGTTCCTTGTAAATGCAAAAGCCTATAACAAAATTAAGGGTGTCCCGATTACAAGGACGGAGCTTGTGAAAGCTATTTCAGATATTTTAGCTTAGTTGTTTTTTTCGTTTTTATCAGAAATATTTGTCTGATCAATGATATAAGGTGGCCTGTCGCGTACATTGTTGTTAATCCGGCTAATGTATTCCCCTATTACTCCGAGGGACAGGAGCTGTACTCCACCCAAAAACGTGATGCTAACAATTAATGATGCCCAGCCCGGTACTTGCTCTGACTTGAAGAAATAACTCCAAAGGGCATAAACAATAAGGAGAAAGGAAGCAATGCACACTATAAAACCCAGTTTAGTGGCCATCTTCAAAGGCCAGTCCGAGAAACCAGTGATGCCATTAAAAGCTAATTGAACAAGTTTTTTAAAAGGATATTTGCTTTCCCCGGCAACTCGCTCGTCTCTTTCATAAGTTACGTAAGCGCTTTTATATCCCATCCATGCTATTTGTCCCCTGATATACTTATCGTGTTCCTTCATTTTTTGAAGATGTACAAGTACGTCGCGGCTGATAAGCCGGAAATCTCCGACATTTTGAGGCATTTCAAACGACGTGATCCTCGCCAGGGCCTTGTAAAAGGACTTGATGGCCCAAAGGCGAAGCCAGGGTTCTCCTTTCCTTTTCAGGCGCTTGGCGTAGACTACCTTATTGCCTTCTTTGTATGCCTTGTATAAATCGGGTATAAGTTCGGGAGGGTCTTGAAGGTCGCCGTCAATAGTTACAATTGCATCGCCAATAGAATAGTCCATGCCAGCAGTTATCGCCATTTGATGCCCGAAATTCCTGGAGAAGCTGACAAAGCGAAGTTTAGGGTTTGCGGCACAGGCCTCCAGCAATTTTTGCAGGCTGCCGTCGCGGCTGCCATCGTTTACGAATATGATCTCGTAATCCACGCCTATACCGTTGGCGGAGTTCACAAGGCGTTCCACCAACCGGTCAATAATTTGATATTCGTTAAACACCGGCACGACTATCGATAAGTCCATTTTACTTCTGTCCATAGATCAAATATATTATTGCTTTGCCAGAATCTTCAACGGTAAGTGCCTATCACAGGTACCAAACGCTCCTGACACATTCTATCGGTTCATCCCATGCACCTGGTAAATTGTGGCTTTACCCCGTTGTTCCACAACGTGTGTGTCATAATGTATCTCCATATGGGCTTTTACACTGTCATTATACACCATCAACAAGTCGTTGGCTGCCAATTCGCGTTCGTCTTTTAGTTGTGTTACAGGTATATTCTTTAACCGGCAAGCCTTCATATACCACTGCAAGGGACTTTGAAGGTCTTCGAACACAACTTTCATTCGGTGTTCGTGCGGGTAGCCCTCCACCAGCATTTTTTGAATTATTATCCCCGCATCATTGGGCCCTTGCAGCCATCCTTCTTCCCTTATGGGAGTTGTGGCATACTTAACGATTTCCACAAATGGACCGATACAAATGAGAACCAGGAACACGTAGGGCAAGATCTGCCGGCCGAAGCGCCACTTCAATCCCGGGAAGTGGCATAGTATCCGGCAGGCAGAATATATAGGAATAGCAGCGATGATAGAGAACAATGGCAGCGCGGGCATAATATACCACGAATGCTTCGTGGTGCTCCCGGTAATAACGATGAAGTAAGAGAGCGAACATAACAATAAGTACAATCCCACATTTCGAAGGGACTTATATCTGTCTGTGAATATTAAGATTATACCCAATAAAAGAAACGGTAGAAACGGCTTAAAAGCAAAGAGATAAAGAGATCTAAAGTAGAATTCGGGGGGTTGACCATGACCTTCTTTGGCTTCATTGTATCTGCCACCGATCTCGTTTTCCCAAACGGCGCTTATATAGCCATGGTTATATCTTTCGCGGAGCAGGTAGTAGCCAATTACAAACACGGCAAATATACCCATGGCTAAGTACAGCTCTTTGCTTTTTAGTATGGAAGCGAATTTTCGTTTGTAAATGGCGTATAATACCATTGCCGGCAGAAACATTAATCCCGCAACGCCTTTTGTGAGACAACCGAGTATTAATGCGGCTACGCTAAGCCAAAATTGTCTTTTGCCGCCGTTCTCGATGAATGAATAAAAATAAAGCAGACTTACGGTTGTGAACAAGGTCAACATGCTGTCATAGTCGCCTGTCCGCGTTCCATGCTCTCTTATATAACCGGGTGAGCATATCAATACTATACTAGCAATAATGCCCAGCCAAGGTGCATTAAGCTCTCGCCTCGAGAAAAAATAAATAAAGAGGCAGGTTAGCAGAGCTGCAATTGCAGTGGGAAGTCTGAAGCTCAAATCGCTGATCCCAAATAAGTTGAACGAAAGAGTTTGCATCCATATCAGGAATGGAGGCTTAGTGCTCCACATTTCGGGAGCATAGTCATAGGTAACAACAACAAGGTTCCCGGTATCATACATTTCTATTGCATTATTTGCCAATCTTGATTCATCCCATAGCATCAATGGGAGCTGATCACCCAAGTGGGCAAAAATCGGCATGTAAGTTACCAGGCATAATATTAGCAGGCCGGCCCAATTACGTAATGGCATTTTTGATCGATAAGATTTTTATAAGCGGAAAATTTTATGCCCGGCAGGCGTAAAGATTTATCCTCGTCGCTAATGTACGATTTATATAATATTACGGCGGGATGCCGAAGTTAGAATAAAGACGCAAAAAAATGTTTTGTGGTTTCGCGGCGATCTGCGTTTGGCCGGATAGTGCAGGACTCGGGCTTCATGAAGCTTTTTGCAACGAGTTCTACTAGGTTGTCAATGAGTTCATCTCATCGGCACAACTATTGAGAGAGGCGGTTATTTTCTTCCATTTACCAGGTACACTGTTGCTTTATCATAAGTTGCTACTATGCGTGTGTCATACTGTTGCTCCATGAATGATTTCAGCTCATCCTGGTAGACTAAGGCCAAAACTCCTTTGTCAACATCCCACTTGTCGACCTTTTTCACAGGAATGTCCTTCAATTTGCAAGCTTTTAAATACCATTCCACTCCACTTTGGTAATCGTAGGCAACTAAGCGCATTGGCCGGTCGAATATGTATCCGTCTTTTATTTGCTTCTGCAGCACCAGCCCGGCGTCATCAGCAGCCTCATTATAAGTAGACTTTTTGGTGTTGATGGCGTAGCTGACCGTTTGACTAAACGGGCTAATGCACAATAGAAATATAAACAGGTGTGGCAAAAGATTCACGTTAAGGTGTTTTTTCCAGAAGGCGGTACCGATCAGAAGCTCACAAACAGTAAAGAGGCTGATAGCGGTAAGGACGCTAAGCAGCGGATACGTTGGAACCATATACCAATCGAGTTTGGTAGCGCCATTGCTCAGGATAATAATATATCCAAGACTACATAGCAGAAGATAAGCGGTTAACTCGCGGATTTGCCGTTCTTTAGATACAAAACCGATGACAGAGCCAACAACGAAGAGAAGGTGCCAAGGCTTGAAGCCGTCTATTGTAAGAAAATTATAGTAAAACCAGCCGTTGCCTTTGTGTTCTTCAATTACTTTGCTATATCTGCCGGTGATTTCGTTTTCCAGAACTGCTTTTATGTATCCCGGATTATACTGTTCTCTCAAAACATAATAGCCGACGACGAAAGCGAGAAATGCTGCAACCCCCAAATAAAACTCTTTCATTTTTAGTATTGTCAATAACTTTTTCTTAAAAGCGGCATAAACCACGAGCAGAGGCAGAAAGATGACCCCCGCTACACCTTTTGTTAGGCAAGAAAGAATGAGGAAGACAATGGTGGCGTTAAAGTACTTTTTGCTGTTTTCGTGTATGAACAGGTAAAAGCACAAAACATATAATGTTGTAAAAAGGCAAAGTAAAGAATCGTAGTCCCCACTAC
>CAMPKR010000005.1 GCA_946887345.1 uncultured Bacteroidota bacterium
TATTGGAGCCTTATTTGCCAATCTTCATTGTTGTTCAGAGCTGACAGCACATCAGGAAATCCGGCAAAATGCTGCTTCACATTCTCAAAGAACTTAGTGGCAAAACTTAAGTAGTAAGAACGGAATTCTTCGTAGGGGATGCCGGGCGGAAAAACATTCCTGTAGAATTGCTCGATCTTTTCGCTGTCCTCGCTAACAAACTCATTCCCAATAAAAGCTATGAGTGAATGCAGTAAATTGAACTCACGGAAATTAACAGGCACTGTCTCTTTTGCATTGCTGATCTTCCCATTAGTCAGCTGGTAAAAATCCTGGTCGAACTTGATATTCGCTTCCTCAAAGTTTCCCTGTATCCCAAATAATTCATCGTACAGTATACTATCGGTAAGGGCAAAAGTGAATTGGTAGAAAGTGTGTTCTATTGTACCGGGGCTGATCTGCAATAAACTCTCGCTCATAATGGCGCGAAGGTACTATATCTACATGAACCGCTTAATGGCTTTTGCTGCTTTCCAAAGCGCCGACTGCTCACGCAGTAAGGTGGGGTATAACACGCGTTCGGCGCCGAAATTTCTGAAGAATCGTTCAACACCGGGAATCATGCTGCCTTCAAAGTCAAGCGATATTTTCCCCAGTTGTTTGCTGTGTTTGGCAGCCTGCCAAAGAAGGGCAGGCACAGCGTGATTGTCCTTCACCGCAGGGTTTTTTGAGCCTACAAGGTAGTAAGCACGTATGTCGTCCCACATGTTCCAGAGTATGGCTTGTATCTCTCCGTTTTTACGCGCTACCCAAACAGCCGTTTTATCGTGTTTGCGGGTTTCGTCATGCAGTCGTTGTATTAGTTGCAAAGGGTAGCTGATGGTCGCTTCTCTCCGGTCCATCGTCGCTTTCTGGTATTGGTAGAGTGTTGGTATGGCATCCGCTTCTTCGGTAATGGTCATTTCGGAATCAGCCTTTTTAATGCTACGCCTGAAATCCTCGTGCAACCGCGGCAATATGTCATTGATGTCATTTTGCAGGTCAAGTATAAAGGTCTGGCGAAAAACTGCATTGAATTTATTTTCCTGGAAAAGGCCTACTTGCTTCAGTCCCGGTCTGCAACTTACGCTCCATACCTTGAATTCAGGCAGGTGTTTCATCATCTCGCTGATGGTCTCATGTTCAAAGTTGTCCCGCTTACTTTCTTTCAGGTCTTTGGGGAAGAAAATATGCGGGCCCATATAGGGAGTTAAAGCAGGATTCCTGGTAATGCTGATGCCTATCTTCTGCTCTTTGCTGAACGGCCATACCCCGGTCACTACATTGCCCTTTTTTACCACGACCGCATCCCAGTCAGGACAGCTGATATCCAGCCACCATGCTTTATGAAACAGGGGAAGATCGTTCACCTGTGAGCTTATCCCGGTATATAGGGCTTTATCGAGCATGAATAAAAGTATAAAACGGATTTCAAATAAAATTATTATAATATACAGCAATATTTTATCTTTAGGGTAGTTATCAACCTGAACTACCCTTACATGAGTATATACTTGTTACCCATAGGCGACAGATTGACCGATCCTGCCTGTTTTACACCATGCATTGAACGCTTTCTGACTGCCGAGCAAAAGCTTCTACAGGAACTTGCGGGGCCGTTCGGTACTATTGTTGAGGCCTGTTGCACTAAGGGCAGGTATGCCCCGGCTTTTGAATCCAAAAACTATATAGGAATTGATATAGCCAGCCATCACATTCAGGAGGCGGAGAAGTTGCATGCCAGGGGCACTTTCATTTGTGAAGATGTAAGTAAGCTGCCGGAGATTTTAGAAAATGCTGACTTAAGAGGAGTTAGCCTGCTCATATTCCCGTTCAATGCCTTCGGTAATCTCCCGGATGGAGAGGGTATGTTGCGGATGCTGCATAAAAGTGGATTGTCATTTGTGATTTCCACTTACACTACGGACAAAATATCTTCAGAAGCCAGGGCCGAGTACTATTTGGCCGCCGGTATAGAAAACCTTGTATATCAAAATACAGAAGAAGGCATCCGCTTTACGGATGATGACTGTTTCGATAGTATAGCCTACAAGATCGAATGGTTCAGGAAAGCTTTTGCCCAATTCGGTATGCAATGCCGATCCATTCCGTTTAGTGAAATCGGTATTGCATATGTCAATTTCTGATAGTTACAGCTTAGAAATCTTATAAATTACGGGCACTTCATTTTTTCTGCTGATAGCAACATAATACACCCCACTAGTAAGCCCTTGTAACGAAACCGTCCCTATAGTCGTTATTGATTGCCTGCTGATCTCACGGCCGCTGATATCTGTTATGCTTACAGCAAGCTCCTCTTGTGTTCCGGTGTTGATATTAATATAGTCTCGTGCAGGGTTTGGATAAAGAACAGCGTTAACGGGCCGCGATGTAACAGCCTGAACAGCGAGTGGGCCAAAGCTCTCCCTATGTAGTACAGTTATTAACCTCTGCAGCAGTATGGCATTCGATACACTGTCCTGGTTAGTAAGTACAGATATGCAAACACCTGAAATGGAATCCACGATGTTTTCGTTGATAAAGCCAATGTTTGTACCTCCATGACTGAATACAACCCTGGAATTGAAGCTATTGATACGGAAAATGCCGAGGCCATACTTTTTGCTGCCTGAAATTGGAATGAAGGTTCTCATTTCCTGCAGCGAATTGTTGTTAATAATATTGCCTGAATGAAGTTTGTCCCAAAAGACAACATTGTCTTCCGCGGTGGCCATTATTGCACCTGCGGCACTAGCCATGCTGAACATTGCTGTATGGTCGTATCCAAAACCTGTAAAGATATCCTGCAGGTATGGCTGCCCGAAGTAAATACTCCATGAATGCGGTACCGTGCCGGTCGGAGTTTCAAATGGGAAAAAAACGGTGTTGTTCAGTCCCAGCGGTGCGAGTATAGAATCGCGTAATGCCACCTCGAAGGAGGTTCCCATTATATCTTTCACTATCAGGCCAGCTACCAGGTAGTTGCTATTGGAGTATTCCCAGCCTGCGCCGGGTGCAAAGGAAGGCACGTCTATGAACTGGAGTACCTGCTCCGGCTGCCAGACAGCAGTAAAGTCATTATTCAGCGCTGTATTGAAACCTGGATGGTTGGTAAAGTTGTATATGCCGCTGGAATGGTTCAGCAGTTGGCGGACAGTTACTTGCCCATTTACATTGGGAACAGCCTGTATCCAGGTTCCAATCGTGTCATCCAGGCTCAGCAGGCCATCTTCCTGTAGTTTTAGTAAAAGGGTAGAAACATAGGTTTTGGTATTGCTGCCAATGCCAAAGAGCATATCAGTCGTTATCGGCTGACCGCTATGAGATTCCCCGTAAGCGCCTTTCCATATGCCTTGACCGGGCATGAGAACTGCTGCTGAAGCGCCTTTTATATTGCTGGCAGTACAAACGCTGTCGAGCACGAACTGGTACCTGGCTAGCAGGCCGCCGGATATTTGTGCAGAAGAATGTTCCGCGAAGGCGCAGAGAATCACTAAAGGAAGTAGGAATTTTCTCATCTGGTACATGATTGAATAATAATAGACGCAAAAATGGGGTGGTTTCTCCTAACGTCGAAAGGGGTATTTATTGTTCTGTTCTGTAAATTTGCTTGATGTCAAAGAAAAATAAGGGTCGCTCCGATGGCTTGGTTTACTCAACCAACCAGGACTATTTTAATGACTTTGAAGAATACCAGGAAGCAGCTGAGACCTTACCTAAAGACAAACAAAAGCTCAAGGTAAAACTGGACAGCAAACAGCGGGCAGGAAAAATTGTGACGCTAGTGGACGGTTTTAATGGAACCAAGGACGACCTGGAGGCCCTCGGTAAGCAGCTAAAAACCAAGTGTGGCGCAGGTGGAAGCGTCAAAGATGGTTTTATTATTATACAAGGCGACTACAGAGAAAAAGTGGTAACATGGCTGAAAGATTGGGGCTATGTTTTAACCAAATGATAAACGTACTTTTGCCGCGTCATTTTCTATTTCATGTTACAAGACATACAGATACTAAACGAAAAAGATACCCGCTCAGGTTTTGGAGAAGGTATACTGGAACTGGGACGTACCAATCCTAATGTGGTAGCACTTACTGCTGATCTTGCAGGCTCTCTTAAGCTGAACGATTTTATAAAAGAATTCCCTGATCGCTTTATACAGTGCGGTATAGCTGAAGCAAACATGATAGGTGTTGCCGCGGGCCTCACTATCGGCGGGAAGATTCCATTCACGACAACCTTTGCTAACTTTTCTACGTCGCGTGTTTACGACCAGGTTCGCCAGTCGGTGGCATACAGCGGGAAGAATGTAAAAATATGCGCTTCCCACGCTGGTCTTACCCTGGGTGAGGATGGTGCTACTCACCAGGTGCTGGAAGATATAGGTATGATGAGGATGCTGCCCGGCATGACGGTGATCGTTCCATGTGATTTCAACCAGACAAAAGCAGCTACTATTGCTATAGCTGAGCACCAGGGCCCGGTATATCTGCGATTTGGTCGCCCGAAATGGCCGAATTTTACCAAGCCTGATACGAAGTTTGAAATAGGCAAAGCCCAGGTAATGGCTGAGGGTAGTGACGTCACTATCATCGCCTGCGGTCACCTGGTATGGATAGCTGTGGAAGCAGCCAAGATGCTGGCTGAAAAGGGTATTTCTGTTGAGCTGATCAATATGCACACCATTAAGCCGCTGGACGAAGCAGCGATACTTAGGTCGGTGGGGAAAACAGGATGTATAGTTACTGCGGAAGAGCACCAGGTAAATGGTGGCCTTGGTGATAGTGTTGCCAATGTACTTTCACGTAATATGCCTGCTCCGCATGAGTATGTAGCTGTGATGGATACCTTCGGCGAAAGTGGCACACCTAACCAGCTATTGCAGAAATATGGCCTGACGAAGGAAAACGTAGCTGCTGCGGCAGAGAGAGCAATAGCGAGGAAGACAAATTAGATGCTTCAATTAATATAGAACATGGCTTGATAATTGTACAGATTATCAAGCCATCTTAATTTCGGTAAATGAAGAAAATACTTGCTTTTGCATCGATACTGCTATTGGTAGGTTGTGCCCAGCCTAAAGACCTGCAATACAAGGGGATACAGGATATCCGTATCAACGCTGCCAGCTTCTCCAAAACGCAACTGGGAGCCAATGTGAAATTCTATAATCCTAACAGTTACCCGATGGTATTGAAAGAGGCTGTCGCAGATGTTTTCCTGGATAACAAGCACATAGGTAATGTTGTGCTCAACGAGACGTTCAATGTTCCAAAGAAGGACACCTTCCTCCTTCCCGTACTGCTCAATGCCGATCTTGGCGGGGTATTAGGTAACTTATTCCAGGCCTTTGCTAACAAGGAAGTGATGATAAAATTTACCGGGAGTGTAAAGGCGGGCCGCAATGGCATCTTTGTGAATATTCCCATCAGTTACGAGGGAAAACAAAAACTCAACCTGGATTTTTAGCTACTCTTTTCCTGCAATTACAAGTACTATTTCACCTTTAGGAGGAGTTGTTTCATAATGTGCAGCCAGTTCTGCAAGTGTGCCTTTGCGTGTTTCTTCAAACATTTTGGTCAACTCCCTGCAAACGGCTGCATAGCGTTCCGCGCCGAAATATTCGGAGAGTTCTTTAAGCGTCTTAGCTAAGCGGTGCGGCGATTCGTAAAGTATTACTGTGCGCTCCTCTTCAGCCAGTTTTTTCATTGCCGTTTGCCTGCCTTTTTTCAGTGGTAGAAAACCTTCAAAAACAAAACTGTTGCAGGGAATACCAGATTGCACTATCGCAGGTACAAAAGCAGTAGCTCCCGGCAGGCAGGTGACAGGTATACCCATTTTTATACATTCGCGTACCAATAGAAAACCCGGGTCGGAGATGCCGGGTGTTCCGGCATCAGTTATCAGTGCATACGTTTTGCCGTCCTGAAGTTCCGAAATAAGATATCCCAGCATCTTGTGCTCATTATGCTGGTGGTGTGGTGTTAGCGGCTTCTGTATGTTGTAATGCCTCAATAGCACGGAACTGGTGCGCGTGTCTTCGCATAATATACCATCCGCCTGTTTCAGTATTTCTACAGCACGGTAGGTGATATCACCAAGATTGCCGATAGGCGATGGTACCAGGTAGAGATGCATGTTCTCGGTTGATAAGTTGATAGGTTGATAAGTCTACAACAATCCAGATAGAACACCTATCAACTTATCAACTAATTTTCAGTTATATTAAAATCAAAAGCTTCCATCACAGGGTTTGCAAGCAATTTTTTGCAGGCTTCCTGTGCCATTTGTTGTGCTTCTTCTTTACTGTTGGCTTCTATGTCAAGTGTAATGTGCTTGCCTATGCGTACGTCTTGCACATTGTGCAGTCCCAGGTTGTGGAGGCTGTTGTTCACGGCTTTACCTTGAGGGTCAAGCAGTTCTTTTAGAGGCATCACCTTGATATGAGCAGTATATTTCATCGTCTCGTGTTTTATTAAGATTGTACTGATTGCGTAACTGTTTCCTGCGGTGCTTTATAAACAAACGATAACAGTATGTATAGTAAGAACAATACGGGTATCGCAGCAGGCTGCAGCAAAGGTACTGTAGCAATGGCAGCCAGCAACAATACTATTTGTGGCCACATATATTTTATCTGCCACCTGGCGGGCATTAGTTTAAAAAACTGAATTTTTGACACCATCAGCCAGCACAGAATGGCTATCACTGTATAAATAGGCCATTTACCCTGCAGGTAGCTGCCAAGATTGTAAGGATTATAAAGATTAATAAGCGGGAAAGAAGCTACCAGCACACCTACAGCAGGTACCGGCAGGCCTGTAAACGACCATTTTTGACGCTGCGGGCTTATATTAAAGCGGGCCAGCCTTAATGCCGCAAAACAGGCTATAAAAAAGGCAGGTATCATAGCCGGCATACCCACATCCATTGCTCTCGGTTCCTCCATATAAGCTGACCACAGCATTTTGAACAGGATCATAGACGGTGCTACGCCAAAGGAGATTAGATCCGCCAGTGAGTCCAGGTCTTTGCCTATGGGAGAAAAGACTTGCAGAGCCCTTGCCGCAAAACCATCCAGCAGGTCGAAAAACGCCGCGATTCCTATAAAAACACCCGCCCAATAAGCCTGCTCTGTGCCATAAACCTGGTAATATTCGCCCGGAATAGCTGTCATTACCCTGAAAGGCTGGGAATTAAGCGCAAAAGCGATAGCTATACAGCCACAAATAAGATTGCAAAGTGTCAGCAGGTTGGGCAAATGCTTCATGAGGGCTCAAAAGTAGCAAATCTTATGGCATTTTAGTCCCTTCCCGGCTGTGTATCATAGCCTTATCAGGGCTTTTTTTGCGACTTTTCGAGTTTGCCCCGTTTTTTGACCAATATGCAGGAAAATGGTGAAAAGCCTTGAAAAATCTACGTTTTCAGGACACCGTATCAACTAAAAGGCAAAAAAAATTTTTGAAAAAGGCTTTGATTAATAATTTTTTGTTCTTTTATTTGTGCTTGCAGTATCTGTTAACGATACAGCTATTCTCAGTGAGAATGTGTTTGGACGGGCCTTCCGGTCGGTTTGTGAAGAGGACAAGAATAGTTTTATAGGGGTGGCTATTGCATAATTCGTTTACATTAATTATCATTGTTGTCTTAAAACTTGTTTACAAACAAACACACATTCTATATGAAAAAATTGCTCCTTGCTTTATTGGCTGTCGGCGGTTTTGCTTCTGCTAATGCACAAAAGAACACTTGGCTGATCTACGGCAATGCAACCTATGCAACTAGCACTGTAGATTATGGCGCTTACGATTACAGAACTACAGCCTGGGGTGTTAATCCTGGAATCGGTTATCAGTTCTCTAACCACATGACTATAGGTCTGCAAGGTGGTTATAACAATATGAGAACTCCGGCTGCTGACGGATTAAACACGGAAATCAATAAAGATTGGTCTGTGGGTGGTTTCTGGCGTTATACTCACTACGTTGGTAATATATTCTTTATATACAACCAAATGGAACTGAGCTATATGTCAGGCTCTGTTCAAACTGAGGGTCTGAACAACAAGTCTATTTACAACGGCATCACAGGTGCCTGGTATCCAGCAATCGGTGCTTTTGTTTACAAAGGCCTGGCAATGAACTTTAATATTGGTGGTATAGGTTTCGCTTCTTACAACGGAAACGCTGCTTCAGTTAACTCTCCTGACGTTAATGGTAGCTCTTTCGCCATCACATTCGGTCGTACTGTTAACATCGGTATCTCTAAGAACATCGCTTGCCGCGGTCGTCATGGTCGTCACCACGGTGGTCACCACGAGCCAGGTGCTGAAGTTCGTCGCATGAGGATCGTTGAAGACGAAGAAGAATCAGATGATGACTATTCTGCAAAGAAAGCTCGTCTGAAAGCTAAAAGGGAAAAACAAAAAGTTCGCATTAAGAGCGGTGATGATGAAGAATAGTCAAAACTCTTATTAAAAAGTATAAGAAAGGCCTCGCAAATGCGGGGCCTTTCGCATTTTACGCTTTACGCAGGCTGTTAAACCCTACCTTTTCAGGCCCTCTTTTCGTAACTTTGCAGCCCGGCTTCCCGGCAATAAAATCTTATATGCAAGCAACAGAAACAAGTCCTGCTCTAAAGAATAAAGTCAGAATAGTAACGGCTGCCTCTCTTTTCGATGGCCACGATGCCTCTATCAATATTATGAGACGTGTAATGCAGGCCAGTGGCGCTGAGGTGATTCACCTGGGTCACGACCGCAGCGTGCAGGAAATTGTTGACTGTGCCATACAGGAAGACGCCAATGCGATAGCCATTACCTCTTACCAGGGCGGCCACAATGAGTACTTCAAATACATGTACGACCTGCTGAAAGAGCGTGGTTGCGGGCATATTAAAATATTCGGTGGCGGCGGCGGTGTTATACTCCCTTCTGAAATAGAAGATCTTCATAGCTACGGTATTACGCGCATTTATTCTCCTGACGATGGCCGTGCTATGGGGCTACAGGGAATGATAGATGATCTGTTGAAACAAAGCGATTTTCCTTTGGGAAATAATATGAATGGCGAGATAGGCCACATTGGTGATAAAGACGCCAAATCCATTGCTCGTCTCATATCTGCTGCAGAAAATTACCATGACCTGCCCGAAACACAGGCGATGCTCAAAAAAATAGAAGAGCAGGCTAAGGCGGCTAAAACGCCAGTGCTTGGCATTACAGGCACGGGCGGTGCCGGTAAAAGCTCTTTGGTGGATGAGATCGTTCGCCGTTTTCTCCTCGATTTTGAAGATAAAAACATAGGCATTATATCTGTTGATCCTTCCAAGAAGAAAACAGGCGGCGCGTTACTGGGTGACCGCATCCGCATGAATGCGATACGCAATCCACGTGTATACATGCGCTCAATGGCTACGCGCCAAAGCAACCTCGCCGTATCTAAATATATCCTCGATGCCGTCAATATTCTGAAAGCTGCTAAATATGACCTCATCATACTTGAAACATCAGGCATAGGTCAAAGCGATACCCAGATCACTGATTACGGTGACATGAACATGTATGTGATGACACCTGAATATGGTGCCGCTACGCAGTTGGAGAAGATCGACATGCTTGACTTTGCCGATATAGTTGTTATCAACAAGTTCGATAAGCGTGGTGCTATGGATGCGCTACGTGATGTAAAGAAAACGTTTCAGCGCAATCATAAGCTCTTTGATAAGAGTCCTGATGATATGCCTGTATTCGGCACCATCGCGTCGCAGTTCAATGATCCGGGTACTAACACCATGTACAAGTCCCTGATGGATATAGTGGTGAAGAAGACGGGTAACCAGTCATTGCATTCCGACTTCACTATCAGCGATGAAATGAGTGAGAAGATCTACATCATTCCGCCTGCCCGCACTCGTTACCTTAGTGAGATATCAGAGAACAATCGCAAATACGATAGCTGGGTTAAAGACCAGGCTGCTATTGCACAAAAACTTTTCAGCCTGAAGAAAACTGTTGAAACACTTCAGAACGAAAATATTGACGATAAAGACCGTTTGATAAAAACCCTGCAGGAAGTGTACGCTAAGACAGAAATGGAGCTTGATCCAAAGAACAAGCATCTCATCGAGAATTGGCAGGAAAAGAAGGCTCAATACCTTGGTGAGTACTACACCTTTAAAGTGCGCAATAAAGAGCTGAAAATAAAGACACATACTGAATCCCTCTCTCATACACAAGTGCCTAAGGTGGCTGTTCCAAGGTTTGAAGCCTGGGGTGAGATACTACAGTGGGCTTTGTCGGAGAATTTCCCGGGGGAATTCCCTTATGCTGCGGGTATTTACCCGTTCAAGCGCGAAGGCGAAGATCCAACCCGCATGTTTGCCGGTGAAGGTGGTCCCGAGCGTACCAACAAGCGCTTTCACTATGTATCGTTAGGCATGCCTGCCAAGAGGCTCAGCACGGCTTTCGATAGCGTTACCCTCTATGGCCAGGACCCTGATCACCGTCCGGACATTTATGGTAAAGTAGGCAACTCCGGTGTGAGTGTATGTTGCCTCGATGATGCTAAGAAACTCTATTCAGGATTTGATCTCGCCGATCCAAAGACTTCGGTGTCAATGACCATTAATGGTCCGGCTCCTACTATCACAGCCTTTTTTATGAACGCCGCAATCGACCAGCAATGTGAAAAGTACATAAAGGAGAATGGCCTGGCAGATGAAGTAAATCAAAAAATAGAGGCGATCTACGCTGCCAAAGGACTGAAGCGACCTACTTACAATCCATCAACATTTGGCGGTGGTGCGGAAGGTGTTCTTCCCGAAGGTAACGATGGTTTAGGTCTTATGCTACTCGGCGTTACGGGTGATATGATACTGCCTGCCGATGTGTACAACAAAATAAAAACCGATACCTTACAAGCCGTCCGCGGTACTGTGCAGGCAGATATATTGAAGGAAGACCAGGCCCAGAATACCTGCATCTTTTCTACAGAATTTTCTCTTCGTGTTATGGGTGACGTACAGCAGTACTTCATCGACAAAGGCGTCAGGAATTTCTATTCTGTTTCTATCTCGGGTTACCACATTGCAGAAGCAGGTGCAAATCCTATCTCTCAATTAGCCTTCACTATATCCAATGGCTTCACTTTCGTAGAGTACTACCTGAGCCGTGGAATGAACATTGATGACTTTGCGCCTAACCTTTCATTCTTCTTCAGCAATGGTGTAGATCCTGAATACAGTGTTATCGGTCGTGTTGCCCGCCGTATCTGGGCTAAGGCTATGAAGTTTAAATATGGAGGTAACGAGCGCTCACAAATGCTCAAGTATCATATCCAGACTTCAGGCCGCTCACTTCATGCGCAGGAGATCGACTTCAATGATATCCGTACAACGCTGCAAGCGCTTTACGCGATATACGACAACTGTAATTCGCTGCACACAAACGCTTACGACGAGGCCATCACTACACCTACAGAAGAAAGCGTTCGCCGGGCAATGGCCATACAGTTGATAATCAATAAAGAATTGGGTCTTGCTAAGAACGAAAACCCATTACAAGGTTCGTTCATTATAGAAGAACTTACCGACCTGGTAGAAGAAGCCGTTCTTACAGAGTTTGACCGCATCACAGAGCGTGGTGGTGTTCTTGGTGCAATGGAGACAATGTATCAACGCTCTAAAATTCAGGAAGAGAGTTTGTACTATGAGACACTGAAACATACAGGTGAATACCCGATCATCGGCGTAAATACCTTCCTGAGTTCAAAGGGATCGCCCACCATCATTCCACAGGAGGTGATTCGTTCTACTACGGAAGAAAAGGAATTCCAGATAAAAACGGTTCAAAACCTTTGGCAGCGTAGCGGTGAAACAGGCCAGGAAAGACTCAAGGCGCTTCAGCAAAAAGCCATACACAACCAGAACATTTTCGAAGAATTGATGGAAACCGTTAAGTACTGCTCGCTCGGCCAGATAACAAAGGCTCTTTTCGAAGTAGGCGGACAGTACCGCAGGAACATGTAATTCCCAAATTGACGATAGAATTATCCCATACCATACAGGCATGGGATTTTTTATTGTTATGTAAGGTTGTTGGAATTCAGACGGCCATACCACAATAGAGGCTCGGTACAATTTTTTTAGCTCATCCTTTTACGGATGCGAAAAGCTTTAAAGATAGGACTATACACACTGGGCTCCCTCCTGTTGCTACTTGTACTAGTTGTGGTTTTGCTCAATACACCCTGGGGTCAGGATTTCGTCCGCAAGAGGGCAGTGGCTTTCCTCAGCGAGAAGCTGAAAACAGAAGTTCATATAGGTAAGTTGGGCTACGGCTTGCCTAGAGTCATTTTTCTTGAAGACGTTTTGTTCAAAGACCAGGCTAAGGACACCCTCCTTGCTGCCAGGAAGCTAAGGGTGAACATCAACATGCTAAAGCTGATCTCTGGTAAAGTTGAGGTCAGCAGGTTGGAACTGGCCGGAGTAAATGCTCATATTTACCGCAATGCTCCTGATACAGTCTTCAATTTCGGTTACATCATCGATGCCTTTGCCGGCAAACCTACCGAACAGGTGGATGATGTAAAGCAAGCTAACGATACTTCATCTCTTTCCTTTAATGTAGACAAGTTAGCATTGGCGGATATCCGCTTCCGTTTCGACGACTATACTGGCGGTACTCGTTTCGGGATGGCTTTAGATACCCTAGATCTCCGTCTCAGCAAATTTGATCCGATCAAAATGATCTTTCATGTAAGGAATCTCGATATCGCAGGCCTCCAAACCTACATGATCCGGGATGTATCTTACCTGCCTCCGCAGGAGAATGACACTACGGTGCAGGAGCCGATCGAATTAGCAATAGACGATCTGAAGCTCAGGGACATCTCGTTTAAATACGATGACATTCCCGGCAAAATGAAAATGGACTATATCCTTGGCAGGCTGGAAACAAAACCCAAAGAAATTGATCTTAAAAATCAACGTGTCAATATTGAAAAACTATTGCTTGAAAACACTTCCGCAGTCATCTGGATCGGCCCGGCCTCTGCTGTGCCCGAACAAGCAGAAGAAGTGGCTGAAGATGTAGCAGACAGCCTGGCCCAGGGTAACTGGGTAGTAGTAGTTGACGACATCAACCTCAACGCAGTCAACTTCAAGATGGATAACGACAATGAACCCCGCCTGCGCCAGGGAATAGACTACGCCCACCTTTTAGTTACTGAGCTGGCATTTGCGGCTAACGAAGTGGTATTTACGGGCGACACTATTTCCGGTCGAATCAATCACCTTGCACTCAAAGAGCAAAGCGGATTGGACTTGCAGGAACTGAAAGCCTCGTTTGCCTACAACCCACAGGGCGCTATGCTCCAGGATCTATACCTAAAAACTCCCCGCACAGTATTGCAGGATCATATAGAAGTCGGTTGGCCTTCATTAGAAGCCCTGCAGCACGACCCTAACGTTATGCGCCTAAATGTAAATTTGCAGCAGAGCGTGGTAGGTATTTACGACCTGCTCATCTTTGTGCCGACGTTGGCTGAACAGCAAGCTATCAGGAAGAACAGGAATGGTCAATTGAAACTCGATGCCATTCTCGAGGGTTTCTTAAGTTCACTGGGCATTGAAAAATTCATTGTTTCCGGCTTGGGAAATACCATGATCAATGTTAACGGCCGCCTGAGCAACGTCGCCGATCCCAACAAACTCGCCTACGATCTCAATATCCTCAAACTTCAATCTTCACGAAACGATATAGCAGGCTTTATGCCGGCCGCAGCTTTGGAGTCAGTGCGCATCCCCGACAGGTTTGGCGCAACAGGTAAACTGGCCGGAAATATTCTTGACTACCGCACTCCCGGCCTCACTATCAATACTACAGATGGCAACGCTTTCGTCAGCGGTAGCTTGCTTATGTCTCCCGGAACTAACCGTGAAAAGTATGATTTAAAACTTCGTACCGAGGCGCTGAATATTGGCCGCATACTGAAGCAGGACACCGTCTTGGGTGTTGTGACTGCCGGGGTAGTAGCTCGTGGCCGCAGCTTCAATGTCAATAACATGGATGCTGTGGTAACAGCCAACGTTCAGTCGGCAGGTATCATGGGTTATAATTACAGTAATATAAGCCTCGATGGAAAAATTGTCAACAAGATCACTGAGATATTCCTGAATTCCGAGGACCCAAATGCAAGGCTCGCCCTCGAAGCTCACGGTGACCTGAATGGTAAATATCCCTCTGCCGTAGCCGACATCAATATCGACAGCATTGATCTCCAGGCTCTGAACTTATATAGCTCCGAATTGCGTACACGCGGCCAGATCCACATTGATGCACCAGAGCTGAATCCAGACTATCCCAACGCCACACTTACCTGGTTAAACCCACTAATAGTAGCTGGTGGAAGCAGGTATTTCACAGATAGCTTCACCATTATCTCCAGGCCCTCCGTGGACTCAGGCCAGAACATCATTGTCGATTTTGATGCCTTGTATGCCCGTCTTACAGGACGCACACCGCTCACCCGTATAGGCGATGTGGTGCAGGAGCACATCAACCGTCATTACGGAACGCTGGCTATGATAGATAGCACGGCACGCTCAAGGCAAGTGGCAAAGCAGTACTCCCCGCGACCTGATAGTGGCGTTTCCTCTTACGACCTTGCTCTCGTGGCCGACGTAAAAGACAGGCCTATTTTGCATGGTATCCTGCCCGACCTTGAATACCTCGATACCATTCATATAGAAGGCGGCCTCAATGATCGCGACCTCTTCCTGGATGCAACCCTGCCGCGTGTAGTATACGCTGGCACCAGCATTGAGAATGGCCTTGCAACCATACGCGAAACGGATTCAGCTATCAACTACGATGTAACTGTCGACAGGATAGCCCAGGATAAAATGGAGTTTTGGTATGCCCGGGCCAATGGCAGCATGCGTGGCAAAACTATCAACGCTAATGTAAGCACCTCAGATACCGGTAAGAGGCAGCGTTTCGCTGTATCAGCCAATATGGAGCAGCAAGGCGACAGGCAGGTGGTACAATTGCTCCCTGGCCTTGTTCTGAACTATAATACCTGGAACGTGGCTCAGCCCAACCAGATCGTTTTCGGAAATGGCGGCTTCTATGTGCAGAACGTAGCAATTAGCAATGCCGGTCAGCAGATAAGCGCCAACAGTCGGGCACAGCAATTCAATTCGCCAGCGGATATCGCTATAAACAACTTCATCATCGGTGACATTACACAAATATTCAGCAAAGATACCACCTTGGCCAACGGTCTGCTGAACGGGAAGGTTGCCATAGAAGCTATGCAGCCTGCGTTGAAAGCCACAGGCGACATCAATGTGCAGTATCTTTCTGTGCTTGGAGATACTGTGGGCAATCTCGCAGTGTTGGCTAATAACAAAACTGAGAATACCATCGGTCTCGATATGAAGATCACAGGCCATGAAAATGATATCGCTCTCGCCGGCAATTATTATCCAAGGCCGGTTAATGGCAATGCGCTCGATCTTCTGCTCAACCTGCGAGCTTTAAATTTTCGTGCTTTCGAAGGCATCATGCAGCACCAGGTACGGAATAGCTCAGGCTTTATAAGGGGTGAATTAAACATAAAGGGCACTCCTGCAGCGCCTTTGTTGAACGGAGAATTGCGCACAGATAATTTGGCTACTACTATCAGTATGCTCAATTCCCATTTCCGCATGCCTTCAGAGCGCATCACGTTCAGGGGCTCGCAGATTGAGTTCCACAATTTTAAAATGCTGGATAGTGCAGGTAATGCAGCCAGTGTTGATGGTAACGTTTATGCCAAAGACTTTGCAAATATGGAACTGGATCTTCGCGTGCGTGCGCGGGACTGGCAGGCATTGAACTCTGGCCCGAAAGACAATGACTTGTTCTACGGTAAACTCCTCCTGAATACAAATATGAATATAAGAGGTACTACTGCCAGGCCCAATATCGATGGTAGCCTTAACATTCTTGAGGGAACAGATTTCACTCTTGTTTCGCCTGAAAAGAATCCACAGATCGTGAGCTCAGAGGGTATAGTCAGGTTTATTGATAAAGACATGCCTGGGGAGGTGTTACCGGTAATGCCCGAAAAAGACACTGTTAGGATCGGCCTGGCTCCGGGTTCCAATATCAATGTCAACCTTACAGTCGACCCCGAAGCAAAGTTTAGCTTCATTATTGATAAAGCAACGGGCGACTTTATAAACGTAAAAGGCGAAGCAACAGTTAATACCAACGTAGGTAACGATGGTGCTATTACACTTACCGGCATGTACAAGCTTAACGATGGCGCCTACGAACTCAATTATAACCTGATAAGAAGAAGATTCAGGATAATGGAAGGAAGCACTATACTTTTTGCAGGTGATCCGCTGAAAGCGGAACTGAATGTAACCGCGATATATACAGCCAACATCCCCTCCTACGACCTGGTAGAACGGCAGATTCCCGATCCGGCTCAGTTGAACTACTACAGGCAAAGGTTGCCTTTTGACGTGCAGCTCATTCTTAAGGGTGAAATGATGCAACCCACAATTACTTTCAATATAGACCTCCCTGAAGATAAAGTCTACCGCATGGCGCCCGACCAGCTGGAATTGGTACGCAGCAAGCTGGCCCAGGTGCGCACGGATACTTCAGAGCTCACAAAGCAGGTCTTCGCTGTGCTCCTGCTGAACCGGTTTATTTCCGACGATCCTTTCTCAGGTACGGGCGCCAATCTTGAATATACTGCCAAGCAGAGCGTCAGTCGTTTTATCGGTGAGCAGCTCAACAAGTTTGCCAGCGACTTGGTAAAGGGTGTTGAGTTGAATGTCGATCTTGCTCAATCCGAAGACTATACAACTGGTTCGCGTCGCGAGCGTACCGACCTGAGTCTTTCTGCTTCTAAGAGCTTGCTCGACGATCGCTTAAAGATTACAATTGGCAACGACTTTGAATTACAAGGTGCTCAAAGCTCAAATAACCGCAATACTTCTTACATACCGGGCAACCTCGCTGCCGATTATAACCTGACAACAGATGGCCGCTATGTGGTACGAGCATATCGTAAATCATATGATGAAGGAGTGCTGCAAGGCTTTATCACTGAAACAGGATTGAATTTTATTGTGAGCATGGACTACAACAGGTTTGCTCAATTATTCAGGAAAACACGTACAAGGGAAGATCGCCGGCAGAATCGGGAAGATAGGAAAAAGCAACGCGAAGCACAGGCCGGGACTTTAGCTGGCAAACAGGAAGATGGGAAATAGAGCCGCCATATATCTTTTGTTGTTGCTCATGCTGCTTTCTTCGGCATGCAGCAATACGCGGAAGCTACCCGCAGGAGAGTCTCTGTTCCTTGGCGGCAGCACTACAATAACAGATAGGGAGACAGACAGGAAGCAGCGAAAAGTACTTGTAAATGACCTTAACGGTGCCATACGTCCTAAACCGAACACCAAATTACTGGGCATGCGGTTAAAACTGACTGTACACAACTATATAGGCACTAAGAAAGAAAAAGGCTTTTGGGCACGCATACGTAAGCGCTACGGGGAAGAACCTGTTCTGGCCAGTTCTGTCGATATGGATCTGAACAGGCAGATACAGACTAACGTATTGGAGAACCAGGGCTTCTTTCAGCCCCGTGTGAGTGGAGAACTCGTTACCAAACGCAAAAAGACCCGTGCCAAATTTGAGGTAAAGACAGGTCCGCAGTATTTTATAGATTCTACTTACTTCGATAATGATAGTTCCTCAACGCTCGCCGAGGACATTTATGCGCTTCGGGAAGAAACTTTATTACAGCCCGGCAAGCCATACAATCTTTCATTGATAAAAGGCGAACGCGAGCGTATAGACAGAGAGCTAAAAGAGATAGGTTACTATTATTTCAAAGCCGACTATCTCATAATAGAAGCCGATACCACCATCGGAGAACATAAGGTCAACCTGTATGTAAAAATAAAACCTGACGAGGAGGCAGCTCCGGAAATGTATAACATTTACAACATCCGTAATGTCTATGTCTATCCTAATTTCAGGCTGCGTGGCAACAGGGAAGACACCAGTAAACAAAACGCTGTAGAATATGAGGGTTACAAGGTAGTCGATCCGCGCAAACGATTCAGGCCATCAGTTTTCACTTATACCATGCACTTCAGGCCGGGTGATGAATACAATCGTACCGACCAGAATACTACACTCAACAGGCTTATAAACTTGAATGTTTTCAAGTTTGTAAAGAACCGTTTTGAGCCACTCAACGACTCCCTGATGGACGTTTACTATTATTTGACTCCTTACCCTAAAAAATCTATTCGCTTCGAACTCGGCGCTATGTCGCAAAACGATAGCCGCGTAGGTACCCAGGGTAGTCTCAGTTGGAAAAACAGAAATACATTCAGAGGGGCTGAGGAACTTACCATCAGGCTCAACGGTGGCTACGAAGTTCAATATGGAGGAAACAGGAATGCCAATCCCGAGGCCACCAGCGGAAGGAGCCGCCGCCCTGATATTTATGAAGCGGGTATTGAAACAAGCCTTTCTTTCCCCCGGATACTGTTGCCCTTTTTCGATCCCCGTGTGAATGGTGCCTTCATTCCGCGTACGTTCGTCAAATTAGGTTTTGGTTTCGAATCGCAATCCAACCTCTTGAGCATCCTTTCCTACAAGGCCTCATATGGCTACAACTGGAAAGAAGACATCAGGCGGGAGCATCAGCTCTATCCCGTCAATGTTACTTATGTGCAGACCGATACTCTTGGACGCGAAAATCTGAACTTATACTACGGCAACCTCATTTTCAATGGTCTCATCTTCGGGCCCACTTACCAGTTCAACTATTCCACCCAGGTTGGCCCGCCGAACCTGAATGATTTTTATTTCTCCGGCCTCATTGATTATTCCGGCAATTTGGTCGGACTGGTACAAAAAGCAGACTACGAAACCAATCCTAAGGAGATAGCAGGCGCTCACTACGCGCAATACATGAAATACCTGGCTGACTTCCGTTACTATCGTCGCGTATCGGAGCATCCGGTAAATCCTTCAAGAAATACTACCTGGGCCAACAGGGTAATCCTGGGCTTCGGCCTGCCTTATGGAAATTCAAGGCAGATGCCTAACGTAAAGCAGTTCTTCAGCGGTGGTAACAGCAGTTTGCGTGGTTTCAGGTCTCGTCTGGTGGGCCCGGGTACTTTTCATGACTCCACAGGCAATTTGATCCAAACACTGGGTGATATTAAGCTGGAGATGAATACTGAGCTGCGTTTCAATATCTGGAACTTTGTTAACGGTGCTGTCTTTGCCGACTATGGTAATATCTGGCTATATAGAGACAATCCTGAGCTGCCGGGAGCAAAATTCACAAAGAACTTTTACAACGAACTGGCGGTAGACGCCGGATTCGGCCTTCGTTTCGATTTCCAGATATTGGTGCTCCGCCTCGATCTTGCCATGCCGCTTCGTAAGCCATGGCTGCCTGAGGGGCAACGCTGGGTATTCAACCAGGTCAACTTCGGCGACGCTGCATGGCGGGGCCAAAACCTCATACTCAATCTCGCCATAGGATATCCATTCTGATACTTATCTCCGGGAGTATAGCGTCTGCACGGATTTTGGCCGTCAGTGCCCGTCACAAGAACATGGCCTGTCACCTTGGGTGACGCGATAAAGGCGGGAGAACCCGCCTTTATCATTAACCTATGAAAAAAACAACAACTATTTTATTTTTAAATCAAGCATTTTATTGTTGAGTGGCAGTGTACACTACTGAAGTAGTATAAGTGCCTGCGGGGTAAGTAAAGCCAGGCTCCGCCTTATACTGTATAGAGAACAGCTGGTTAGAACCATAAGTACCGTTGGTGATCAGGTTCTGATCTGTTGCAGTCAGGGTAGCGTATGCGGTACCGGAGAAAGGTGAAGCGATAGAACCACCTGTAGAGTTGGCAGTAACCATCAGTTTCAGAACACCACTCACCGGCATTGTAGTACCTGTGGTATAAGAACCTGAATAAGTAAAGTTAGTAGCGTTCGCTTTAACAGCCACATCGAAAGCAAGGTTCGACTGAACTTTCAGCTGCTGTGCAGTAGAAGTTACACCGTTGGCGTAATCAGATACAGTAGAGAAAGGCAGGGTAACTGCACCACCTGTATTAGTACCTGATCCTGTAAAAGTGATCGCGATGGCGTTAGATAGTGTTAAGCTAACTGATTGTGAAGCTGTAGCAGAAGCGTTCTGCGCGTTTACTGCTACTGAGAAGCTTACGATAGCTATTGCGATAAGAATAATTACTTTTTTCATTTTGTTTGTTTTTGTTTGTTTGTCTGTTTGTTCGTTGACACAAAGATGGGGGTATGAAAGGCCCGTTTCAAAATTTTCAGCCCCGTTTAACCCCCTGTTAGGAACTGCATAACAGCCAATTAACAAATGAAAAAAGCGCCCGATTGAGCGCTTTGTTAATAATAGCAATACTTTCAGTCAGGCAAGCCCGGTCAATCCGTTAATCCCCGCAAATCCCCGCAAATCCCTTCAAATTTACTCTCCCGACAGCAACACCTGCCAGGCCTTCTCTACATTCCCGTTATCCAATAGTTCTTTGGCGTAGAGGTGCAAGGCCTGCCTGCGGGTAACATTATCTTCGCCGTATTCCTTTATTATCTGGGAGAGGCGGTCATCATACAGCACTTCATCTACTATAGGTATGGAAGCGGTGTTGCCCAGCATGCCAAGGTTATTGCCGGTAAGCACCGGGCTCCTGCGTATCCATTCGGGCAGGGCATCTATACCTATGCCCAGTTCCAGGTTGGGCTTGTTTACCTCAAATACCGCTGCTCCGGAAGCTCTGCAGTAATAATCTGCGCCCATTCTGGCCACCAGGTCAATTTTATGTGGGTCTATTTTGCCGTTCTCGTCCAGCACGTGGTCATCTACGTGCATACATACCATCTCGCAAACGATCAGGTTACCTGCGCCACCTTCATTCCCTGTTTCTATTATCTGTAGCACCTTGCATTCCAGTTGCACAGGCGACTCTTTTACCCTGAAGGGCTTCACCATATCCGAAGGCAGCATAGTAAACCCTGCCTTTTCGAATTCATTGACGCCCCTGGCATATTCACAACTGGCCAGGTTCATTTGCTGAACGATATTGTAGCTCACGACATTTATTACTACTTCCTTGGTAGCATATACGTTTTCCAGGGTATGCTTTATGCTATTATCCCTTACCCTGCGTGCAGGAGAAAATATCAGGATCGGTGGTTTGCTGCCGAAAACATTAAAAAAGCTGAACGGTGACAAATTGGGCTTGCCCTCACTATCTATAGTGCTGGCAAAGCAGATAGGCCTCGGGGCTATAGAGCCCAAAAGATAGCCATGGAGCAAAGCTGTCTTTATCTCGCCGGGTATTATTCTCATGCCTGCAAAATAACGGACTATGGCCAATATTGCTCAAAAAATGTGCTTTGGCATTGTTTTTATCCCTTATTAATAAAATTGTTGATTAAAAACCGACTGGTTATGAAAACGAAACTGATGAGCATAGCGAACAAATGGCTGTTACTGGTGGTACTAATGTTTACCAACTTTATCACATGGGCACAGGAAGAAGGCGGAAGCATTGTTACTAAACAAACTACCTCTACTACACGTGAATGGTATACATCTCCCTGGGCATGGGTAATAGGTGCTGCAGTATTTATCTTGCTATTTGCTGCTATCATCCGCGGCGGCGACAGGAGAACAGATGCTTAAAGCCATTAAAAAGAACTCATAAAACGACCGAAGCGCACTCAAAAGTGCGCTTCGGTGCCGTTTACCTATAGTCTACTCCTATGCCCTTAATATCTTTTCAGAATTTAAGGCAATACAAATGTAATAACTGATTTTACCCAAGTGAAACACATTCCGACGAACTGGGAACAATGTATGCTAAAACGGTATAATGCCTGTTTAGCTTAAAAGCCATACTAACCAGCGGTTAAAACTTGATCGGTACCGATACCCTCGTCTGGTCCCATTCCATTACCATAGCGTCGGCCTTTACGGTAATAGTGAACTTCTCCACTACTTCCTTTGTAGACCCGGAGGGCACCGTTACATGCAGCACGTCATTCCCTTTTATTTTCTCATAATCGTAGGCACCCCACTGCTCCAGCTTACTGTTCAGTATTACCTCCCATTCCTTCTCGCGTGGTATAGTATATAAGGTGTACTTACCTGCTTTTACCGGTTTGCCGCCGAAGGTACCATCCTTCTTAAAGGTGATCACCGTGGCCTCATTCGCTCCCGTACGCCATACCTGGCCATATGGCTCAAGTCCTCCAAAGACTACACGTCCCCGCTTGGATGGCTGACCATAGTCTACCGACACATTACCATGCCCTGCAGTAGCCCTGGGGCTTAGGACATTTTGCCCCAACACCGACGGGACAAGAAGTATAGTCGCAAGTAAAAGCGCAATCAAATGTTTCATATAGCTACTTTCTTATTCTTCTTAAATATAAGTCATTTTTTATTGGCTGCATACATAGCACAGTATAAATGAATAGTATCAGCACTCATTAGTAAATCAATTTTGGTGCCGATGATCTGCCGGTAAAAAGTATTACTTCGCCTGTTTGTTAATGTTCTCTTAATACCCCTCTCAAAGGCACAGATTTTTAACACTTCTCCAATAGGATCACAAGAAAAATGAATGGCTATGAAAAAGATTTTACTTAATCTCGTAATAGCAGCCTCTCTTTCTCTGCCGGCTGCTTCGGGCTATGCAGCTGCTATGCTCGGGCTTACCACCAGCAACCAGGTATTCGTAATGGCTAATGCCAGCAATCCCTCAGTTATCAGCGGACCTTACGCTGTTTCAGGCGTTGCCGGCGGACAGGTATTGGTCGCCCTCGACCAGAATCCCGGAGACAAGAAAATGTATGCCCTGGGCTACAACTCCTCTACTTTCCAGGCGCAGCTCTACCGTATAAACATTTCCGGCAACACTTACACTGCTGTCGCAGTCGGCTCCTCTCCTGTCACACTGCAATTGGGTTCAGGCACCAGTGTTGGGTTCGATTTTAACGCCACCAACAGCGACGACATCACAGTTGTTAGCAGCGACGGTAGCAATAGCTATAC
>CAMPKR010000006.1 GCA_946887345.1 uncultured Bacteroidota bacterium
AATAAAGAGCGCTATAAATAATATAAAGCCTGCATTTTTTTATGCAGGCTTTTTTAGGTTCATTTTTTGCAACTTTCTTCACATTTTGTTGCAACTTTTTGTAAAAAAGTTATCCTCATAAAGTTCATTTCTGTTCTTTTCCTGCCCCTCATTTCGTAACTTTGATTAGAGCACAACGGCATCAGTTTTTTGCAATGCTCATCTCGTTCTTTAAAAATCGCCTGCACATGCAAAACACGCTAAAACCCTTGATGGTGGCTCGTCTTCGATAAAATCAAGTCTGCACTGCGTTGCACCAATATTGCACAAGCTTGCACAAACACGGCACAAGTATGCACACATGCTGCACAAGCATGCACATACGCTGCACAAGTCTGCACAGCTACTTTTTGCGCACTCTTTTTACATCTATCAGGTTCATTGGGTTGCTAGCGAAGCCGGTCATGTTTAGTTGGGTAAAGTGCATGCGCTGATCGTAGAAGAGCGGGATGAGGGGAGCTTCACTCATTACGAGGCTATCCATCTGCATATAGAGCTGGCTGCGCAGGCTATCGGGGGCGTTCATGCTTTCATCGTACCATTTGTCGAAAGTCGCGTTATTAAAGCGGGTATAGTTGGGTGGGGCCGGGAAGCGGCTGTTGAAGAAGGCCAGGTAGGTCTCCCCGTCAGGGTAGTCGGCCAGCCATTGCCCCCTGAAAGCCACCGCCTGGGAGCGGCTCATCTGCTGGCGAAGGATGTTGGGCTGCATTATCTCTACTTTGGCCTTTATGCCTACATCCTGCAGCTGGGTAGCTACAAAGTTGACTATATCCGCCCAGTTATCGGGGGTGAGGATGGTGAAGCTTCCGAGGCCTTTTCCATCGGGAAAACCCGCTTGTTTCAGCAGTTCCATGGCCTTTTGCGGGTCGTAGGTGTAGCCGAAGCGGCCGCTGCTGTCATAGCCCGGCATCCCTTGCGGAATAAAGCCTGAAGTGGCGGGAATCCCCATGCCGTTCTTGAAATAGGTGGAGATCCGTTTGCGGTCTATAGCGTAGTTGATGGCCTGTCTTACCAGGGGGTATTTTGTAGGCGAGTTTTTGACCAGGGCATTGGCGGAATCCACCAGGAAGCCGATGTACTCAGTGTTCAGGTAGACCTTTTTTTCAAAGCGTATCTTGTGTTGATACTCCTTTTTCAGCTCGCCGTTCTTGCTCAGAACCAGGTCTTTAAACGAGCCGTCGAGGCCATTCACGAAGTCCACTTTTCCTTGCAGGAAGAGGAAGAATTCGGTGGCCTTGGAGTCGGCAAAGCCTACCTGTACTGCATCTGTGTAGGGCAGCCGTTCGCCCGCTTCGTCAAACTCCCAGTAGTTGGGGTTCTTGTGCAGCACCAGTACGTTCCCCTCATCCCAGTAGTGGAAGCGGTAGGGGCCTGTACCGCATGGGTGGCGGCTGAAATCTTTACCGTAATGCTCTGCTACTTCCCTGGGAACTACGCTGCAATAAGGCATGGTCAATATTTCTACCAGCGGCCTGAAAGGCGCGCGGAGCCTTATCTGCAGAGTGCTGTCGTCAAGGGCTTTAAAGGGCGCGGTCGCTGCCACACGATCATTAAATATCCAGCCCCCGCTGGAAGCAACCGCCGGGTCTATCAGCCTGTTGAAACTATAGACAACGTCCGCAGCCGTCATCTCCCGGCCCCTTCCATTGGGAAACAGGGGATTATCATGAAAATACACTCCTTTCCGCAGGTGAAAGACGTAGGTAAGTCCATCCTCACTCACTTCCCAACTGGTAGCCAATGAAGGCACTATCTGCAACTGCTCGTTGGTCTCTACCAGGGTATTGTAGACCATGTGATCGGTCCACATATTAAAGAGGTTCTTGGCGAAGGCAGGGTCTATAGACTCCAGCGCCCCGCCGGAATAATTGAGATAGATCACATTTTTCAACTGCTCCTTTTTGCCGCCGCAGGCAGCCAAAGCGAGGACCAGTGCAAAAAATAAGCTGCGCTTCAGGAAAGACATCTTCCGCAAGTTAGCAGAATGACTGTAATTTTGGGCAAAACCAGTACCGGATGGCCACGAAGCTTTCAGTGAATATCAATAAGATCGCTACCCTGCGCAACAGCCGTGGTGGCGATAACCCCAGCGTACTGAAAGCAGCCATAGATTGCCAGAAATTTGGAGCGGATGGTATCACCGTTCATCCGAGGCCTGATGAGCGCCATATACGATATAGCGATGTGAGGGAGATAAAGCCCATCATTACCACCGAGTTCAATATTGAGGGGAACCCGACCGAGGACAAGTTTGTTGGCCTGGTGCTGGAAACCCTCCCTACGCAGGTGACCCTGGTTCCCGATGCACAGGGGCAACTGACCTCCGATCACGGCTGGGACACTATAGGTCAGAAAGTTTATCTGAAAGAGATAATCGGGGTATTCAAAAAAGCGGGCATCAGGGTTTCCATTTTTGTAGATCCGGTGGCTGAGCTGGTAAGGGCCGCTGCTGAAACGGGTACAGACCGCGTAGAACTTTATACCGAAGCCTACGCCAAAAACTATAGCCAGGATAAGGAAGCTGCAATCGCTCCCTATATAAAGGCCGCTGAAGCTGCACAGGCAGCGGGTTTAGGCCTCAATGCCGGGCATGACCTGGACAGGTATAACCTCAGATATTTCTCCCAAAATATCCCCGGCCTGCTGGAAGTTTCCATTGGCCATGCTCTCATTTCAGACGCGCTCTACCTGGGCCTGGAAAATACCATCCAGCTCTATAAACGGGAGCTTCAATAAAAAACACATTTTTTTCAATATTTATTAAGTTTTTCCCCTATCTTAGATAGTTATAACAGGCGACAAGTACATTAAGAAAAAATTAAAGACGGAGCCATCTTCAATAACGCAACCGGAGCATTGCCGGTCGCGGGGTTGTAATAGCTGGCATATATGGACAATAGCCCGCTATCATTGAACCTTTGACTTTATTGTTTAAATCATCATTACAGGTTTTTAATACCGTCCCATGAAGCAATTGCTACTCAAACTATCTCTTATTACTCTTGCTCTTTTACCTATCGCTGCATTGGCCCAGCCTGTAGCCAGCTTTACCTCCAACTATACCTCAGGTTGCTCGCCACTGGTAGTACAGTTTACGAACACGTCAACCGGCGCCACCAGCTATAGCTGGAATCTGGGTAATACAGTAACAAGCACACAGCAGAACCCTTCTACCACTTATGTAACCGCCGGCACTTACACGGTTACACTTACTGCATCAAACGGCAGCCAAACTAGTACCATTACTCACACCATAACCGTAAATCCTTCACCCGTTGTAAACTTTGTGGCCAATGACTCCAGCTGGGCCTGCCCCACAAAAACAGTCAACTTTACCAATCTATCTATACCGGGAGGAAGCGGTCCTAATACGTATTATTGGGATTTTGGAAATGGTTCAACCAGTACTCTGCAAAACCCGACAGCCTACTACGCAACCTCGGGTAACTTTAACGTGTCCCTGATCGTGACCAATAGCTTTGGCTGTCCCAAAACTTTTGTAAAGAGCAATTATATTCATACCCATCCCGTACCAACAGCAAACTTTACTTCCTCATCTAACAATTCATGTAATGTTCCCGCAACTGTGAGTTTTACCAACACATCGAGCGGGGCCGTGAGTTATCAATGGAACTTTGGCAACGGACAAACAAGCACACAGCAAAATCCGAATTACACCTACACCTCGGCAGGCTCCTATACAGTTACCTTGATTGCGACTAACTCCAATGGCTGTAAGGACACCCTTGTAATGACTAATTTTGTGAACATAGGGAACGTAGATGCCCAGTTTACCAGTGCGAGTACCGTCTGCGCCAACTCCGCAATAACATTTAACAATACGTCAACACCCGGCCCGGGTAATAGCTACTGGACTTTTGGTGACGGTAATACCAGCAGCCAGGCAAGTCCTACCCATACTTATACGGCTACCGGTACTTACACAGTTAAGCTGGTTGTTACCTCTACAGGATGTGCAGATTCTATTACGCATACGGTAACGGTAACGCCGGGGCCGAGCGCCAGCTTCAGCGGTACGCCGACAACGGGTTGTGTTCCTCTGAACGTGCAGTTCACTAATACTTCTACAGGAGCGAACAGCTATTACTGGAACTTCGGGAATACGATGACCAGCACACAGCAAAATCCCTCTACCACCTATACCGTAGCCAACCAGACTTATCATGTGACATTGGTAGCCATAAGCAATTCCGGCTGTACTGATACACAGTTCAACTCACAATACATCACTACCATTACACCAATCGTTACCGTGCAGGCAACACCGCAGTCGGGCTGCGCTCCCTTCACTACTACCTTTACCGCTACCGGAATAAATGTAACACTACTGACCTACAACTGGAGCTTTGGTGATCTGACACCTAACAGTACACAGGCCTCGCCTACGCATACGTATACGAACCCCGGCAGCTACACTGCCACGTTAAACTATACGGCAAGCGGGGGGTGTTCCGGCTCTATACAATACCTGATACAAGTGGGTACCGCACCGAATGCAAATTTTTCGGTTACACCTACTACGGTGTGCCCGAACGTGCCGGTGTACTTCACCAACCTGTCAACGGGACCAGTGGGCACCAGTTACCTGTGGCTATTTGGAGATGGCACTAACAGCACGCAGCAGGGCAACGTGGTGCACCCGTATACAACGGCCATAGGACAAATGACTGTAACGCTGATAGCGACGAGTAATGGCTGTTCTGATACGTTTGTAATGAACAATGCTGTGAATGTACTGCCACCGTATGCCGACTTTACTTATTCGGTGAACTGCAGCAACAAATATTTCGTAACGTTTACCGATATGTCACAGGGTGCCAATACCTGGCTGTGGAACTTTGGTGACGGCACGCCGACATCCACTGCTTCCAGTCCCACACACCTGTATGCTGCCCCGGGATTGTATTATGTGAAACTGGTAGTAACCAACAATTCCAGCGGTTGCCTTGATAGCGTCACCATCCCCATCAGGATTTTCCAGGATATTGCCAACTTCAATATCAGCGATACGATGATATGCGAGAACGAGAGTATAATATTGAGTCCTATTGTGAATACCTATGCTATGTACAACAGCTATCTGTGGAATTTTGGTGACGGTACCGTGCCGGTTACATTGTTTGTGCCGGTGAATACCCAAGCCCATTTCTATACAACTGCCAACAATTATTATTTATCGCTTATCGTTACCGATATATACAACTGTAAAGACACCTTATTCAAAACACTGCACGTAGGTGGGCCTGTGGTCAGCTTTACGGCATCGCCTACAAATGGCTGTGCGCCGTTAACGGTGAGCTTCAACGACTATAGTTCTACAACGGGGTCTACTATTACAGGGCGATACTGGAACTTCGGAGACGGAGGTACACTTACCGGTAATAACGCCAATCCATCCCACATATATACCAATCCCGGTACCTACGATGTTGAAATTGTTGTGACTGATTGGGTAGGCTGTTCGGACTCGATGACGTTCTCCAGCATTACAGCGAATAAGCCAGACGCCAACTTCTATTCAACAGATACCATTACCTGTCCCGGCCAACCGGTAGATTTTGTAAATACCTCGTTTGGCGCAGGACCGATGACTTATGCGTGGACGTTTGGCGATGGCGGAACTTCTACCCAGCAAAATCCCTCGCACATCTACAATACTAATGGCAATTTCACTGTAAGGCTGATAGTTACAGATGCCAACGGCTGTAAGGATACGCTGATCAGGACCAACTATGTACACTCATCTTCTATCGGTATCAGCTTTACGATGAGCAACGACTTTGCTGTTTGTCCGCCGCTGGCTGTAAATTTTACCAATACTTCATCGGGCAGCGTATCATCTTTTAGCTGGGATTTTGGCAACGGAGGCACTTCAAATATTGTTAACCCAAGTGCGCTGTATACTTACCCGGGCGTTTACATTGTTACGCTGACAGGGCAGAGTACATCGGGCTGTATGCTCACCACAACAGATACGGTGACAGTGCTTGGGCCTACAGCCAATCTTATAACCAATGGCTTCCAGGGATGTGCTCCGCTGACCGTTCAATTTAACGCCAATGCACAGGGCGCAACTTCCATTACCTGGGATTTTAATGACGGCAATACACAAATAACAACAGGTTCTACCGTAACGCATACTTACCTGAACCCAGGAACTTATGTGCCGCTGATCATACTTTCAAACGGATCGTGCAACGTTACCGTTCCAAGTACCGATACTGTGATAGCAGGGAACCTGAACGCGAGCTTCAGCTACACACCTTCTACTCTTTGCGTGGGAGGGCTGGTGCAGTTCAGCGATACCACTACCGGTAACACCAACGGCCTGACACATAACTGGCTCTTTGGTGATGGCGGCACGAGTACCCTGCATAGCCCATCTCATACATATGCTGCTCCGGGCAGCTACCAGGTTCGCCTGATAATGGGTAACAGTACCAACTGCTACGATACCGTGATACAGACAGTGGTCATTAATGCCCTGCCCAATGTAAATGCCGGACCGGACCAGGCTATATGTGCAGGACAAAATACGAGTGTGCAGCTGAACGCTACGGGTGCGCAGTCTTACACGTGGACTCCTGTGACAGGCCTTAGCTGCACCAACTGCGCTAATCCTGTGGCATCTCCGACTGTGAATACAGCATATATAGTTACCGGTACATCGTCGTTAGGCTGTACAAAGAAAGATACGGTACTGGTAAATGTCAATACTCCGCCTAACGTAGTGGCCAGCAGCAACACGGCTATATGCCAGGGATCGAGCACGCAGCTGAATGCAACCGGCGCGGCAACCTACGTATGGGCGCCGGCAACGGGCCTGTCGTGCACCAACTGCCAGAGCCCGACAGCTTCGCCAACTACAACTACAACATACTCAGTGATAGGTACCAACCAGGCAGGATGTAAAGACACGGCCTATGTAACGGTAACAGTGAATACGGCACCAGCCGTAATCGCAACCCCCGCCCAAACACTTACCTGCCAGGGGACACCCGTTCAACTGCAGGCCAGTGGCGCGCAATCGTATAGCTGGACACCAAGCTCCGGCTTGTCGTGCAACTTCTGCGCAAACCCGGTTGCAACACCTACGGCAACGACTACATACGTGGTAACAGGCGTAGCACTGAACGGCTGCACTGATACAGCACATGCAACTATAACACTGAGCATACCACCTGTGAGCGCAGGACCGGATGTTGCGGTGTGTGATGGCTTTAGCGCACAGCTACAGGCCAGCGGCGCGGTTAGCTATGTATGGTCGCCTTCTACGGGCCTGTCTTGTACAGGCTGCCCGAACCCGACAGTGAACATCAGCAACAGCACTACCTATACAGTAACCGGTACGGATACGCTTGGCTGTACTAATACCGACCAGGTATTGGTGAACGTTGGTTCTATACCTGTGGTGAGCGGCGGCGCTGACCAAACGATATGCGAAGGAGATGCTGCACAACTGCAGGCAACGGGTGCCGATACCTATGTGTGGTCTCCATCTACGGGATTGTCTTGCACCAATTGCGCGAACCCGACAGCTACACCTATAAATACAATTACCTATACCGTGGCTGGTACGAACACCGCGGGTTGCGTGGACTCTACCACTGTAATGATAACAGTGAATCCTGCGCCGGTTGTAAATGCAGGCAATGATCATACTCTATGCGAGGGCGTACCGGCACAACTGCAAGGCAGCGGTGCCGTAAGCTACTCCTGGTCGCCGGGAACAGGGCTCAGCTGTACCAACTGTGATAACCCTGTAGCGACACCAACAAATACTACTACGTATACAATGACCGGTACCGGCAGCAATGGCTGCACTGCGACAGATGACGTGGTGGTGAACATAGTGCCGGCTCCGCCTGTAGACGCAGGCGAGGATGTTACTATTTGCAGCGGCAATTCGCTACAACTGAATGCAACGGGCGCCGATACTTATATATGGTCGCCGGCCACAGATCTTACCTGTACTAACTGTGCAGACCCCGTAGCCACGCCAACACAAACTATAACCTACACCGTAACAGGTACTGACCCTAACGGCTGCTCTAAAGCAGATTCCATACTGATAACCGTGCTACAAAGAGCGCCGGTGGTAATAGGCGATGATGATAGTATATGTATAGGAGAATCGACACAACTGAATGCCGAGGGTGGGGATGTCTACACATGGCTACCAGCAGAAAGCCTGAACGATAATCATTTATCTACCCCTGTAGCAACGCCAACGGTTACTACCACCTACATGGTGATCATAGAGCAGCAAGGCTGCTTTGCCGACACCGGTTATCTCACCGTAGTGGTGAGCAATCCACCAAGCGTCACCCTTGGCCCGGACAAAGAAATAGTTGCGGGAGGCTCTATACAGCTGAACGCCGAGGGTACTGACATTTACGGCTATGCCTGGGATAATGTGGAAAGTCTCTCTTGTTCTGATTGTAAAGATCCTATAGCATCGCCATCGATACCTACTACTTATATAGTGACGGTAAGCAATGAATTTGGCTGCAAAACAAGAGACGATATATCTATCAGCATCCGCTGCGATAACAGCCAGGCGTTTATACCAAATACCTTTACGCCCAATAATGACGGCCACAATGATAAGTTCTTCATGAGCGGTAAGGGAATCCGGATTATTACCAAGTTCAGCGTGTGGAACCGGTGGGGCGAAATGGTGTTCAGCACACAGAACATAAATGTTAATGACCCGAAAGCGGGCTGGGATGGAACTGTTAACGGTAAACCACTTGATCCAGATGTATTTGTATATATGATAGAAGCGATATGTGATTTGGGAGATGTTCTAAAATATAAGGGCGATATTTATTTGATACGTTAAAAAATTGCTTAACTTTAAAGACTGACTTAAGTGATTATGGGAAAACACTACACAAAAACATTAGCCGCAGCCCTATGCCTTTTAAGTGCTGCAACGGTTTCGAATGCGCAGGATATTCACTTCTCGCAATTTTACGAGAATGCTATCCTGAGAAACCCCGGTCTCACGGGCATCTTTAGCGGCGACTACAAGGGCGGTGTCAACTACCGTTCTCAATGGGGACAAATATCAGTGCCCTTCACCACCATGCTGGCTTCTGCTGAAATGCGTAAAGTGGTAAACGAAGAAACAGGCGACTGTGTGAGCTTCGGCCTTACTGCAACTTACGACAAGGCAGGTAGTATCAATTTCAACAGCCTGCAGATATATCCTGCCATTGCGTATAACAAAGCGCTGGAAGATGCCCATGGTACCTTCCTGACTTTGGGTTTTGCGGGAGGGTATATACAGCGTACCACTGACCCTAGTAAGATGACTTTCTCCAGCCAGTATGTGGGCGGAGAGTGGAGTGGTTCGAACGCCAGCGGCGAAACGATTAACTTCAATTCTGTTCAGCACTTTGACCTGGGTGCAGGTGTCAGCCTGAATAGTAGCATTGGCGATAAGAACAATGTAAACTACTATGTAGGTGCTTCTGCCTTCCACATCTTAAGGCCTAAAAATGCCTTCAATAAGACAGATGCCTTTACGCGCCTGAGCATGAAGTGGTCGGGTAACCTGGGCGTAAAAGCACAGTTCACTAACCAGTTCGGCCTTGTGGTGCATGCTAACTACACTAACCAGCAGCCATATGAGGAAATGATAGTAGGCGGCCTGCTTAGCTACAGGACTGTTGACCAGAATGCGAAACCATTTACATTCTATATCGGTTCTTTCTACAGGTTTGGCGATGCGATCATCCCTACCGTGAAGATGGACTACAAAATGTACTCTGTTACGGTGTCTTATGATATGAACAACTCTAACCTGAAGACTGCCTCAAACGGTATGGGTGGATTTGAAATATCGCTTTATGCACGCGGCTACTTCAAGAAGGAGAGTATCGTGGATATGATCAAGTGTCCTCGCTTCGAGTCATTGACCAATTACATGAACTAAGTTTTTCTCAAATAAATAGGAAAGACCAGCCGATCGGCTGGTCTCTTTTTATGTACATTATTTAATCTACTTTTTTTACTTCTGCCAGTATCTCGTCCATCGTGGCGACATCGGGCCAGAGCTTTACGAACCTTTTGTTCTTGTCGTAGAGCACGATATCAGGAACCGAGCTTACACCGTAGTAGGTGGGGAAGAAAAACTTGAAATCCTGTCCTATGAATTTAACAGCCTCGTAGTTTTCCAAATGATAAGCCCGGTTAAAGACCTGGAGGGCTATCGGCGGCATAAATGTCATCATGTATACATTTACATTCTTCAGCTGATCAAACTGGGGTAGCATCTCGTCCAGCATCTTTTTACAGTGATCGCAATCGGGGCTGAAATAAATGATGAGTGAGGGTTTTCCTTTCGGGATATTGAAAGTATTAAAAGTGTCCTTACCGTTCATATATACAGCCTCAAACGCGGGCAGATCCTTATACTTAGTATAGGGGGCGTTGGGGTCAGATTTATGCTTAGTGTCTTCCTTTGGTTTATTTTCCTGTGCGAAGACAGCAGGGCCGGCCAGCAACAACAGTAACAACAGTTTTCTCATGTTTGCAAATGTACGCTTTCATACATTTACAAGAAACAAGCCAAATTTCGATATGACTCTCTACTGACCTGCGCGCGCTTCGTTCATGATGGGCAGCATTTGGGTGTAGAGCATTTGCAGCTGGTTGTCCCATAGTTCAGCTTGCTTTGTGTCACCGGCTTCTTTGGCGGCGTTGGCGAGTACATTAAGCATAGTGAGATCTGACTGTATTTCACCGGCTTCGCCTACCTGCTTTTCATCGGGTAGTGTTTTTATCCAAGTGATATCGCCGGTTGCATTTTTTGCTACTATAGCTCCGAGTTTTACTGCTTTGTCTTTTGCACCTGCTTCATAATAGGCAGATGCTATATAGGCCATTGCGAGGTCGTAAGGGTAGGAATGTTCGGAGAAGACGGCGGTGATCTTGTCCAGTAGTTTTATCGCATCCGCTTTCCTACCCTGGGCCGTGAGGGTGTTGGAGACCCGCAGGGCCATGAGCCTGTATGACATCATAAGGGCCTGGTGCTTGTCATCGAAATGGATATCGCTGCGTTCCGTTCCACCCCAGGTATATTTGTTCAGCACCAGATCTAGCGACTTGTCGACGTCTACCGGTCCTGTGTCATGTCCTGCTTTTTCAGGCTGGCCAATGTAGCTGAAGGGGAGCAGCCTGTAGTTGATGCCTTCAAGTCTCATATACCTGCCCATGCCGAGGGTGTTGCTATTAGCAGGATAGGAGCCATTGAAGTATATAGGTCGCTTCCAGCCGTCCTTTGCAATGGCGGCAATGATGTGTAGTATGGCAAGATCGTTTTTGAAAAGGTGCTTCTTGTCTATGGTAAAGTGCATTTCGTTAATGATAGCTGCGCTGTCTTTAGCCCAACCGTTTCGTACTATTTCTTCTTTACTCATGCCTTTTACAGAAATATTCGGCGCAGGAATATAATTGCTTCTTCCTCCCCCCTGGTTTTGCAATTGGTTTAGCGGGTCCGTACTGTTGATGAAGCGGCAGATCTCCTCCAGGTCATAGTGTTTGCTTTGATCCAACTGTGGCGAGGGGTATAGAGGAACATAGTTGTGGTTGCCGCCTATATAATCTTCTTTTTTCCAGGCCATGGGAACAGTCGGGGCATCGTTCACTTTGTAGTTCAACTGATCGATGAACCAATCTGTGCCCAGTAGTTCTGTAATGATAACGCGCACATCCGGTCTTATGCCTTCTACTTCCTGCAGATACCAGAGTGGATACGTATCGTTATCTGCAAAGCAGAAGAGTATGGCATCAGGCTCGCAGGAGATAAGAGTATTGTAGGCGCTTGCTCTTGCCTGGCTTCTTTGTGAGCGGTCGTGATCATCCCATTCTTCTGTTGCCATAAGTGCAGGAACGGCCAGGAGGCAAAGCAGGATAGCCAGTGAAATGCCTGCCGCTCCTTTTAATATTCTTTGTATAGCTGTGTGCACCATCATCACGCCGAGGCCTATCCATATAGCAAAGGCATAAGTACCTCCAGCAAAGGCATAGTCGCGCTCGCGGGGCTGTAGCGGCGTCATATTCAGGTAGATGGCAATGGCGATGCCCGTGAAGAAAAACAATATAGTAACTACGGCCGCGTCTTTCCTGTGCCTGTTGAAATGAAAGACCATACCGAGCACACCCAGCATGAAAGGAAGTAAGTAAAGTTCGTTGCGTGCAAGATTCTGCGAATAACCGCGGCTCATCTTGTCTATATCGCCCACCTTGTGTTGGTCCAGCGCTTTGATGCCTGTTATCCAGTTGCCGTGCTTGGCATCTCCGTGCCCATGATAGCTGTTTTGACGGCCAGCGTAGTTCCACATAAAGTAGCGCCACCACATCCAGCCCAGCTGGTAGTTGAAGAAATAAGAGAGATTGTCTCCCGCCGGGGGGCTTTCGCCCTCCTCCAGCTGAAGGTAGTTGCGATAGAATTTGGCATGCGAGGCCTCTGAATCCCAGATGCGGGGGAAGATGCGTTTGCTATCGTTGTCATATTTATAACGGATGTTGTCATCAATTTTATCGTAGTGGTCCTTGCCATCTTTGGTGGTTCTGCCATATACTTCCCCCTGGCTTTGTGTGCCCGACGGCTGACTAGTGAAGTCGGGACCGGTAACGATGGGCTGCTGCAGGTACTGGCTGCGCTGCACATAACCGACGAGACTCATAACGTTGTCGGGGTTGGTCATGTCTACGGGTACATCGGCATTGGAACGGATAACAGGAACGAGATAAGACGAAAAACCAAGAATGATAAAGCAGCCCGAGAGCAGGGAAATATGCAAAACGTACTTAGCCTTTTTCCGCGCGTAAATTATGCCCGATATTAAACCGGCGATCAGCAGGATTATGAAAGTGATGGCCCCGCTGTTAAATGGCAGGCCAAGACTATTGACAAAAAACAAATCGAAACTGGAAGCAAAAATGGGCAGGTACTGTATAACCCCAAACTGCACCAGCGCAAGTATTGCTATGCCAATAAAGAATGCGGTGATGATGCCTTTTGCCGAAACGGCGTAGCGCCTGAAATAATAGACCATAGCTACCGCGGGGATGGCAAGCAGATTGAGGAGGTGTACACCAACAGATATGCCGATCAGGAAGGCAATAAATACCAGCCACCGGTCGGCATGGGGTTCGTCGGCCTGCTCTTCCCATTTTAGTGCAGCCCAGAAGACAAGCGCAGTAAAGAAAGATGATGTGGCATATACTTCCGCCTCTACTGCGGAGAACCAGAAAGTATCGGAAAAAGTATAAGCCAGTGCACCTACAAGACCACTGCCTATGATGAGTAGTGTTTGCCTGCTGTCGGGTTCAGTATTTCCTGTTAAGAGCAGCTTCCGTGCCATGTGAGTGATAGTCCAGAAAAGGAATAAGATGGTAAGGGCACTTACCACTGCCGACTCAGCATTGATGAACAAAGCAACCTGTTCCCTGCTGCCAGCCAGCATACCGAACATCCGTTGAAGCAGCATAAAGAATGGTGCACCGGGAGAGTGTCCTACCTCCAACTTGTAAGCGCAGGCAAGGAATTCACCGCAATCCCAGAAGCTGGTAGTGCGTTCTAAAGTGAGCAGGTAAACGATGAGTGCAATGGCGGCAACGAGCCAGCCGGCGAGGTTATTAACTTGGCGGAATTTCATAAAACCGAAATTACCGGGCAAGGAAAATGAGCCAGGTTAACGCAGTCCCAATTAATGTTAATTACTGTTAAAGTAAACTAAGATGTAATATCAAAAAGCTAATATTGCTCATACATTATGAACGCCAAAGGATCTTCAAAACTCGTACGCACCAGGCTGCTCATGTTCCTGGGATTTTCTTTGCTTATAGGATTTTCAGCGCACTGGCTGGTGTCGCAATACGAACGCGAAAAGGACCACCTGCAGAAAGATCTCACCAAACTTTTTGGCAATGTGCAGGAAGATATTTCCGATTCGCTGCTGTGGCTGAATGTAGTAGAGCCGACCATAAAGGAAGCACCGGACTGCTGCGAACCGGGCAACGGCTATGATGGCATAATGGAGTACAGGGGCAACGATATTAACAAGCAAAGCACTCACCTCTTCCTGAAGAATATAAAGAAGCTATCGAAGAGCGAAGAGAAGAACCTGTTCCGCACAGACACGATGGTCTTCAATGACATCTTCAGCCAGCGCATGCAAATGCAGGGCTGGAATTTTGAGAGTAAATGGGTAAATGCACAAAAGAAACCCGTAGATGAAGCGCACAACATTTTTATTGCCAGCAATTACTTTACTAAAGAGCACGGAATTATTGTCAGCGACTTTGAATCTTACCTGCTGAAGAAAATGTGGGCGCCCTCAGCTTTTATCCTGGTGTTGCTGGCGGTGATAGGGTTAGCGTTCCGTTCTACTTATATGACTTTGCGCAAGCAAGTGCAACTGGCAGGGCTGAAAGACGACTTCATCAGCAATATGTCTCATGAGCTGAAGACCCCGGTAGCTACCGTAAAAGTGGCGCTGGAAGCGCTCAGGAACTTCAATGCCATGCAACAAAAAGAGCGCAGTGAAGAGTACCTGGATATGGCCGTGATAGAGATGAACAGGCTGGAGTTGCTGGTGAACAGGGCGCTAAGTACATCGCTGCTGGAATCGGGCAAACTTTCTTTGCAGAAAGAACAGTGCGACCTGAAGCAGCTGACAGAAGAAGTGATACTAGGCATGCAGCCTAAGCTGCTGAAAAATGAGGCCAGGGTGGTGCTGGAAACAACGGGAGAACAGTTTATCTCTAACCTTGATAGGCTGCATACCCAGGGAGTACTCATTAACCTGATAGACAACAGCATAAAATATGGCGTGAAGCCGGTGGAAATAAAGATCAGCCTGACTGAAAAGGACAATTGTATACAACTCTCCGTAACAGACAACGGACCCGGCATACCTGAAGAGTATCGTGAAAGGGTGTTTGACAAGTTCTTCCGCGTACCGACTGGTAACAAACACAATATTAAGGGCAATGGCCTCGGCCTCAGCTATGCTGCACAGGTGATGCAACAGCACATGGGCTCTATAAGGCTGGCTAATGTGCCGGAAGGTGGTTGCAGCTTCACACTAACGTTCTGATAAAAGATAGATGAAGAAAAGAGTTTTTTATGTAGAGGACGAAGCGTTCCTCGCCAAAATTGTAAAGGACACATTAGAGTCTAAGGGTTATGAGGTGATGCACAACAAAAACGGTACGAAGGTTTTTGAGTCACTTAGTTCGTTTAGTCCTGATATTTGCCTGCTGGATGTGATGCTGCCGGTAGTAGATGGCTTTACGATAGGCAATCATATCCGAAACACCCATCCTAATCTCCCGATCATTTTTCTCACCGCCAAGACGCAGCCCGATGATGTGATCAAAGGTTTTTCCTCGGGCGGTACCGATTACCTGAAGAAGCCTTTCAGTATGGAAGAGCTGATAGTGCGTATGGAGAACCAGCTGAAGCTGGCCAAAGCCAATACACCTGACGTGGATGCATTGCCCGACGAGATAGCGCTGAAAGGTTACAAGTTCTACCCGGGCAAATTTGAATTACATACAGGAGAAGAAGTGATAAAGCTATCTAATCGTGAGGCCCAGATACTAAAGATGCTTTGCAGCCATAAGAACAAACCTATAGACAGGAAAATATTGCTGCAAATGGTGTGGGGTGATGATTCGTTCTTCAATTCCCGCAACCTGGACGTATATATCCGCAAACTGCGCTCCTACTTCGCTGCTGAAAAAGATATTGAGATCATTACCCTGAAGGGCATAGGATATCATTTTTCTGTAAGCTAGTTGTTCGCCCATAGCAAACACCCGTCTCCGTAGCTGAGAAAGCGATAGTTATTTGTTAATGCATGCTCATAGATTTTTCGCCAGTCGCTGCCGATTAATGCTGCGACAAGGAGCAACAAAGTAGACTGTGGCTGGTGAAAATTGGTCACTAAGCCTTTGACGATCTTCATCTTATATCCGGGAGCAATGAGGATGCGTGTCCTTGTTAGCAGGCGGTTGATGCCTTTTGCATCCATGTATAATAGTATGGCATTGAGCGACTCCGTTGGTTTGGTATCATAGCTTTGTTCATAAGGTTCCCATTGGTCTACGGCAATGCCGCTGAAGTCTATGCTCACATCATTGTGCAGTTTGGCGCCGATCCAGTAGAGGCTTTCTAATGTCCGCAGCGAGGTGGTGCCCACGGCCACAATGCCTGTTTCAAGATGGCTGATAAGTTGCGCTAAGGTTTCTCTGCTAACTTCTATCCATTCGGCATGCATCTCATGCTCCTGCATAGTTTCGCTTTTCACAGGCTTGAAGGTGCCCGCACCGACGTGAAGGGTAAGGAAGGAAAGGTCAATGCCCTTTGCATCCAGGCTCGTCATCACATCATTTGTGAAATGCAGTCCGGCGGTGGGAGCCGCAACGCTGCCTTCTTCGCGCGCGTATATAGTCTGGTATCGTTCTTCATCTGTGGTGTCAGCTTCGCGGTGCAGGTAGGGAGGAAGAGGCACTTTTCCGGCATAATGCAAAACTTCGGCAAAGCTGAGTGAGTCATCATCCCAACTGAGTTCAAGTGTAAAAGTTCCGGACTCTCTTTCTACGATCGTGGCTCTTAGCGTGAAGCCGGGGTTTTCATGCTTTAGTTCAGGTACCATCCCATGCTTCCATTTGCTGGCGCCGCCTATCATGCATTTCCACCATACTTTGCCTTTTTGCATCATGGCTGTGGGTACATCAGCATACTGATTATGTGGCTCCAGGCAAAAAACTTCTATGATACCGCCCGTGTCTTTCCTGAAGAGAAGGCGGGCATGCACTACTTTGGTCTGGTTGAAGACAAGAAGGCTGCCTTCCGGAATATGTTCTGCAATCTTCCTGTAAATATTTTCTTCGATTCTGCCAGAGTTGTAAATGAGCAGCTTAGATGAATCACGTATCTCCAAAGGATATTTGGCCACTCTTTCATCGGGCAGCGCGTAAGTGTAATCTTCTATTCTTAAATCCTTAGGATGCATCTTACCTGATCTCGGGAATGCTGATCCCGGTTATTTTCCTGTACAGGTCAATGGCGTATAGATCCGTCATGCCTGAAATGAAATCTACGACAGATTGAACGTTGCTGTACACATTGCCGCCATTCCTGTCTATTGGGAATTGCGCTGGTACAAGCTTCAATATTTTGTCCGACTTGCTTTGCTCAGGATGAAGAACTGAAGTGATGAATTCTTTCAGCAAACCACCTATTACATTATAGCCTGCTATTTCAATTTCTACTACCGACTTGTAATTATATACATTGGCTACAGAGTAGCTGTTGATCTCCTTCACCAGGGTTTGTTCTCTTTCAGGCAGGCATTTCAGCAGGTCGCTTTCCAGTTTGCCCTCCAGTAACTCCTGTTCTTTGTCTATAAATATCTCCGACAGCTTGCGAACCGTCAGGCCTATCCACCGGGCGCGTATAAACTCCACCTTTTTGTTAGGGTCGTTGATCTTATCAAGGGTTTTTGCCACGGCGTCGATATTGTCGTAGCCGCTTTCCCCTTCAAAGAAGGGCAGGAAGAGCTTTTTTATCTTTTCCAGGGATACGATCTGCAGGCGGTGCGCATCTTCCAGGTCTATAATGCGGTAGCAAATGTCGTCGGCTGCCTCTGTCAGGTATACAAAAGGGTGCCGGGCATATACATGCTCGTGTCCTGCACTGCGCGGAATCTCAAGGGTGTCGGCAATTTCCTTGTAGGTGCCCATCTCACTGTCAAAAAAGCCTGATTTCTTAGAGAAGATGCTCTTCTTATTAAAACCCTCCGATGAGCTACAGGGATATTTAATAATAGATGCCAGGGTTGCATAAGTAAGCCTGTAGCCTCCCTCACCTTCATTAAAATTATGTGTCAGCACCCGGAAGGCATTGGAGTTGCCTTCAAAGAACTCAAGGTCCTTTATTTGGTTAAGGCTGAGCTTGTCATCCAGTATGTTTCTCGTGTCTCCTGCCAGCTCCCTGAAAAAGGTGCGTATGGCATCTTCCCCGGAGTGGCCGAAAGGTGGATTGCCTATATCGTGCGCGAGGCAGGCAGCTGCTATTACAGAGGGCAGTTCGTATTTGTAGAATTCTTTAAAGTCCTCACTTTCGGCTTGGTGCTTTTTGGCCAGCTCGTCACCCACAGCCTTTCCCAGCGAGCGCCCCACGGAGGCCACCTCCAGGCTATGGGTAAGCCTGTTGTGTACGAATACCGCACCCGGCAGGGGAAAAACCTGCGTTTTATTCTGCAGCCTGCGAAAGGCTGAAGAAAAAATGATCCGGTCATAATCCCGCAGAAAGGAAGTCCGCACCTGGTCTGGGTTAAGCTCCTTCCGGGGCGGATCGCCGGTACGCCTTGCGCTATAAAGCGTTTGCCATTTCATGCTGTAAAAATGCAATAATAAAAGCACATGCCTATACATGTGCTTCAAATAATGTTCTGTGGAGCTTAATACCTTTCGCTGTTGGTTTTGTAGCGCCTCAGCCTGCCTGCGGCCCTGTCCTGCTTGTCGTGTACTACGTTCTTTTCGTGCGCATCCAGGTAGCCGTCCTGCTCATATTTTTCTATGGTAGACATGATCACCTCCTGCTCGTCCAGCAGTTTGTGGTATTCGTTCTCAGTTACCTTCCGGGCCTTATATGCAGCCTTTATGGCTTTTACCTGCTCCTTTTGCCTGGCCCTGAACTTCTGGGCATTTGCATTAGTCGTGATGCACAGCATGAGCAGCAGAGCTACCAGTGTAGATATTGTTTTCATTGCCTTAGATTAATATTATAAAATTACACAGCTATTTTTAAAAGCCAATACTATCATTTCGAGGTTTTCTTCCGTCTGTATAAGCAGAAGACGCGCTGTGGCATCATTTTTTAAATATTATAACGAAGGCCCCCACCAGCCTAAAATACCGTGAACATGAGAACGCGAACCGCCAACAACAAAAAACAAAGGAAGCACGAGATGCTCCTGACTTTTCTGGATTCAGCCTATACCGGCAGAAAAAAGCGTAAAAAGACAAGTACTGCCGGCCTGAGGCATGCGATATTACTGCTATTGGGGACAGTGTAGCCCGAAGGGAGAGATTGCGAGGTGTGTGATTGCTATACTGCTCCAATGCAGTTGTTTTTCTTCTTAATATTTCTACAATTACTAATAAGGGATTAATAATGCCAACGGGCCCGTCCAAAGCCTGTTATTAGTATTTTCGGGGCTATGTAATGCCTTCCTGCCTTTATTTGCGATTTTACCCTCCAATACCGCAGAAAAACCCGCTAAATCTCAAATTTTCTTATAAATTTGCCGTCCTTAATAAATTGTAACACACAACCTATATGGCTGTAATTCAAAAGATCAGGAATAAGTACGGCAAGATCGCTGCCGGCGTGATAGTGCTTTCGCTCGTAGGCTTCATTTTGATGGATGCTACTTCAAGTGGCCGCCTCGATGATCTCATGGGACGTGATGAAAGCGTGGTAAAGGTAGATGGCGATAAAGTAGACTACAAAGAATACATTCAGCGTCAGCACGAGTATGAAGTATTGTATGCTGCTTTCCAGCCTGAAATGAAGATGGATGATGCACGCCGCGCTCAACTTAACGACCAGGTGCTGCGTGAGCTGATCTATGAAAAGATCGTTGACGACGAATGCGACAAGCTGGGTATCACTGTATCTAAGGAAGAGGAAAAAGAACTCATTTTCGGCGCTAACCCCGATCAGCTTGTTCAGCAATTCCCCATCTTTATGAATCCGGAAACTAACATGTTTGATCCTCAGCGCGTGAAAGAGGTTGATAAGAAGGCAATGGAAATAGATGCCTCGGGCAAGCTGAAAGAACAATGGGAAATCCTGAAGACGTTTGCAATCCGTTCTTACAAAACCAACAAATATAACAGCCTGGTACTTGCCGGTCTGTCTGCTCCTCAATACCTGGTTGACATGGATATCAAGGACCGCCAGCAGATGGCTAATATCAACTACGTGATGATCCCTTACGGTTCTATCAGCGACGACAAGGTGAAGATCACCGACGACGAGCTGAAAGGCTACATGGAAAAGCACAAAAAGAAGTACATGGTTTACGATCCTACGCGTAGCATTGAGTATGTTTCTTTCGATATTCAGCCTACCGGGGACGACTCTTCTAAATCACTCGGCGCTCTCCTGAAGCTGAAAGACGAATTTGCTGCAGCCAGCGACAACGAATCGATGGTGAACCGCAATTCAGAAGAAAGCTACAAAGACGTTTATGTAAATAAGAGGACATTCATGTCCCAGTATTCCGATACACTGATGAGCCTGCCTGTAGGTACCGTATATGGTCCTTACTACGAAAGCGGAGCCTTCAAGCTCTCTAAGGTAACAGACAGAAAAACATACCCCGATTCAGTTAAGATCAAATTGATCCGCGTAGTTACCAAGGCGCAAGACCAGGTAGTTCTTTCAGATAGTGCTGCGAAGAAAAGGATGGATAGCGCGGTTGCTGCCGTAAACGGCGGTGCTCCTTTTGCTGAGGTGGTAGCTAAGTACTCTGATGACGAAAGCGCTAAAAGCAGCGGTGGTGAATACACCTTTACCGTAGATCAGAAAACAAGCCTGCTCCCTGAACTGGCTGCAGCTATCTTTGACGGTAAGGCCGGCGATAAAAAGACAATAACTGTAAATACAGAAAATCTCGGTGCTATATTCTATGTAGAAGTAGTAGAACAGTCTGCTTTCCTGCCAGCTGTTCAGATCGCTACTATCGTTAAGTCTCTGAGCCCCGGTACTGTTACAGACCAGAACGTATACTCTAAGGCTATGCAGTTTGCCGGCAAGAACGCAACGGCAAAAGCTTTTGATGAAGCCGTAAAAAACAATCCTGCAAAAAGAACAGCCGAAAACATAAAGATCAACGACTTTATGGTTCAGGGCCTGGAGGGCGGCAACATCCGCGAAGTTATCCGCTGGATATATGAAGCTGAGGTAGGCGATATATCGTCTGTATTCAGCCTCGATGGCCGCTATATAGTGGCGAAGGTTTCAGGCGAGCAAAAGAAAGGCCTGCCAAACATTACAGATGCTAACCGCCCGCAGCTGGAACGCGAGTTCAGGGCTGAGAAAAAAGCCGAAATGATCATCAGCCAATACAAGAATCACAAAACCCTTGATGCATTGGCCCAGGCCGCCGGTCAGCCGGTGCAGCTTGCCGACTCAATTTCTGCCGGTAACATGTACGCAGAAAGGATCGGTTACGAACCAAAGCTTATGGGCTATGCATTCTACAAAGGACTGCAGCCAAATACTATGTCTCCGGGCATTAAAGGCAAAGAAGCAGTATTCTTCATTGCTGTACTGAACCGTTGGGAAAATCCGCTGCCTGAAATGCCGGGTATGGTGGAAAACCAAAGGCGCATGATGGATATGCAGCTTAGGAATGGCGCAGGCGGTACCCTGATGGAAATGCTCCGCAAAAATGCCGAGATCAAATACAACGTAAAGAATCTTTAGTAGTTCTATCACCATAGACAGCAAGACGGCGACCACATGGTCGCCGTTCTTTTTATAGCCGTATAAATTCAGCAAATACGCATATCAGCTTTCCGCAAGCCAAAGC